>JAZSDZ010000141.1:0-3063 GCA_045531435.1 Candidatus Fimenecus sp. | reverse complement strand
GAATGTTGTAATGTCATAGTGTGGTAATTCGTGGATATGCTTTGCAAGTTGTAACTGGTCTTGTGTATAATGCCAAGCGCTGAAGCAAATTGGTGTGTCACCCATAGCCTCAAAGCGAAGACCTTTGTTTTCTTTGTTTCTGATTTCAACCCATCTTACATCAGTACGGTTACCGTTTTCTTGTGGTCGCATATAGTGATGTTCAAGGTCGGCTACACTCTTTTCATGGAGAGTAATCTTACCGCCTGTTTTTCTGTCAAAGTATGTTTCGTGAGGACCACGACCATACCATTTAACCTGGTCAAATTCACGAAGAAGTCCCATCTTTGTACCGAAACGAAGAAGATTGAAATTCTTTGGTGTACCTGTATGAGTCATTACAATGCTTCCATCAGCGCTTACCGTGAATTCAGTAGTAACACCTGAGAAGAACTGAACTGTCCAGTTAATTTTAACAACGAGCTGACCTTTACTGTTCTTTTCTGCGCCGATAAGTTTACCTTTTGCAGAGTTTGTTGCTCTTTGCCAGTTAAAGTATGGGTGGAATGGAATAATGAAAGGTACGAAGTTTGTGTTTGAAAGGTCATTGTCAGTTACTGCACGGAAATAGTTAGGAGTAACAGCAGCTTTAAGATATTCCTTGCCGTCATATTTAAGAGATGTAATCTTACCGCCATCAATCTTTATACTGAAGTTTTCACCATTCACAAAAACAGCATTATCATTTTTTACGAATGTTACATTTCCATCAACCGTTTTTTCTTCAGGTTTTGCATCCTTAATAACAAATTGGTCAAAACTCTGTTCATATCCTGCATCGCACCAAGGTTTTGCAGTCTTGTTAAGATAAGAAACAATAAGAACACATTCTTTATCAGGGAGATTTGTAGTATCATATGGAATAGTAAAGTCAACCTGAGAAAGAGGAGGACAGTTGATGTCAACTGTGCCAGTTTGAATTTCAACACCTTCTGCCTGTAAACTCCATCTGAATTCTATATCAGAAAGGTCAGTAAAAAGTTTCTTGTTAATAAGAGTGAATTCACCTTTACTAAGGTCTTTTTCCTTAACTTTAATTTCACAGTAAACCTTCTTAACCTCAAAGTATGATGGGTGAGGCTTTCTGTCAGCTGTGATGATACCATTAGCATTGAAATATGTGTTAGAGCCTGTCATGGCAGTTGTATTTGGAAGGTGAGTATATCTGCCCGGTTCATATGGTTCAAAGTCAGTACCATAAAGCCACTGGTCACCATTTTCTGTCTTTTTGCGAATTGCCTGGTCAACAAAGTCCCAGATATATCCGCCCCACATGTGGTCGTGTGCTTCAAAATCATCCATATATTCCTGAAAGTTACCAAGACTGTTTTCCATAGCGTGAGCATATTCACAAAGAAGAACAGGTCTGCAATAATCTTCTTTCTTGATTGGTTTTGAGTCAGCAGCAAGTGCGTTTGCGATATTGTCATAAAGAGTAATTTCAATAGGCTCCTTGTTGCAAAGTTTTTTCATAACTGATTCAACAGGATACATTCTTGAAATGACATCACTCTTTGTAAAGTTAAAGTCACCTTCATAATGAAACTGACGAGTGTTATCGAGTTTGAGTGCAGCCTTTTTCATTTCCATAAAGTTATTGCCGTCACCAGCCTCGTTACCAAGTGACCACATAAATACACAAGCGTGGTTTCTGTCGCGGAGTACCATTCTTTCCATTCTGTCAACAACTGCATCTGTCCACATTGGATTATCTCCCGGAACGCCTTTACGACGAACACCATGAGTTTCAAGATCGCATTCATCCATAACATAGAAACCATATTCGTCACAGAGTTCATAGAAATATGGGTCGTCAGGATAGTGAGAAGTACGGATAGAGTTGATATTCGCATTCTTCATAAAGTTCAAATCTTGATGATATCTTTCAGTAGGAACTGCCCAACCGTTATCAGGGTCGAAGTCGTGACGGTTAACACCGCGAAGCATCAATGGTTTACCATTGAAAAGGAATCTGTCACCAATGATTTCAACCTTCTTGAAACCAAAACGGATACATTTATATGTAGTCTTACCACCAGCAGTAATGCTGATAAGTAATTTATAAAGATATGGGCTTTCAGCAGACCATTTCTTAGGGTTCTCGATAAGTTTATTGAAATTAAGTGTTGCAGAACCGTTGAATTCAGCTTCACCGAGAGCAATTCTCTCGTCACCGTCAATGATTTCTGCCTTAACTGTTGCGGAGCCGTTACCTGCATAATCAACTACTTTGATTTCAAGGTTTGTATTACTGTCTTTATATTCTTTGTCAAGGTCAGTTGTAATGAAGAAATCGCGAATGCATTTTTTAGGTTCAGCAAAAACATAAACTTCTCTGTAAAGACCACAAAGGAGCCACATATCCTGATTTTCAAGATATGCACCGTCAGAGAAACGGTAAACCTTAACAGCAACTCTGTTTGAGCCTTTACGAGCAAATTTTGTGATGTTGAATTCGTGAGGAGTCATTGAACCCTGTGAATAACCAACATATTCACCATTAAGATAAACCTCAATAGCAGATTTTGCAGCACCAAAGTGAATAAATAATTCCTGACCGTCAAAACTTTCAGGCATATCGAAATCTCTTACATAAATACCGATTTCCTGCATTGAGTGGTCAATTGACGGAATCTTATTTTTGCTTCTGCTGATAGCGCGACAATATGTAGATGCATAATAGTAAGGATAACTACCATATTCTTCACCAATCTGCCATACTGACGGAACTTTAATATCACGCCAAAATGATGCGTCAAAATTGTCCTTATAAAAATCTGTAGGACAATCGTTTAACCCCCTTTGCCAATGGAATTTCCATGTGCCGTTAAGAGTTATTTTTGAAGCAGGTGCAATTCTGTTGAGTGCATCTGTTTCGTTGTCATAAGAAAAAGCGATAACATGACCGTCTTCCTTATTTCTTTTGAAAATTGCGGGATTTTCCCAATCGTACTTATAATTTCTCATATTTCCATCTCCTTATTTAGAAGCTAAATATTCAATAAATTGTTTTGCAGTTCTTGG
>JAZSDZ010000143.1:0-4500 GCA_045531435.1 Candidatus Fimenecus sp. | reverse complement strand
GTAATATTGGAGGAAAAGAAAATGGCATTTACTGCTAAAGACGTACAGGCTCTTCGTGAGAAGACAGGCGTTGGTATGATGGATTGTAAAAAAGCTCTTGTTGAAACAGATGGCGACATTGAAAAGGCTATTGATATTCTTAGAGAAAAAGGTCTTGCTTCTGCTGCTAAGAAGGCAAGCCGTGTTGCTGCTGAAGGTGTAGTTGCTGCTTATAGTGATGCTAATGCAGGTGCACTTGTTGAAATTAACTGTGAAACTGACTTTGTTGCTAAGGGTGAACCATTCGTTAACCTTGCTGCTAAGGTTGTTAAGACAGTTGTTGTTACAAAGCCAGCTGATGTTGAAACTCTTCTTGCTACTAAGGCAGTTGACTCCGACAAAACAGTTGACGAAGAAGTTCAGGAAGTTTTCCTTGCTCTTCGTGAAAATATGAAGGTTCGTAGATTTGCTCTTGTTGATGGTCACACAGCAACATATATCCACGCTGGTGGTACTGTTGGTGTTCTTGTTGCATTTGATGTTGATGACGCAACAGCAGCTAAGGCTGAATTTGATGCAATGGGAAAGAACGTAGCAATGCAGATTGCTGCTATGAATCCTGAATATCTTGGCAAGTCAGACATTTCTGATGAAGAACTTGCAAAGATGAAGTCAATCACAATTGACAGCGCTCTCAACAAGCCTGATTCACTTCCTGTTCCAATTCTTAACAGTATCATTACAGAGGCTATCAATGATAAGAAATGGTGTGATGAAGACGCTGAAATCTACAATGGTCTTGACCAGAAGCAGAGAAAGAACTTTGTAAACTTCATTTCCAAGGAAGCTTATGCAACAATGGCAGAAATCGCAGTTTCACATAAGGCTGAAATTGCTGAAAACAAGATTTTCACAGGTCTTGTTCAAGGTCGTCTTGCAAAGCAGATTAAAGAAGTTTGCCTTCTTGAACAGCCATTCGTTCGTTCAGACCTCTTTGACGGTTCTGTTGAAGGATACATCAATTCAGTTGCTAAGGAGCTTGGCGTTGATATTAAACTTACAAGTTTCGTTCGTTTTGAAAAGGGCGAAGGCATCGAAAAGAAAGAAGAAAACTTTGCTGCAGAAATCGCAAGCATGATGTAAATTCTTTTAATATGTCCAAAATAGCGTACAGTTTATTCTGTGCGCTATATTTTTTTCTTGTAAATTTATTTATATTATTGTAAAATTATATTCAATAGATTTTTCCCATATAATTTATGGGTGATAATTCATGAGAAATTTAATTTGTATTGTTTTAACTATTGTAGTTATTGTGTTCAGCATTATTTTTATGGAGATTCATACTACGTCGTCTGAAAGTATCTATCAGCAGGATTTCTCTATTATTGTTATTGATGCGGGTCATGGTGGAGAAGATGGTGGTGCAATTGCTGATGATGGAACATTAGAGAAGAATTTAAATCTTGACATTTCAATCAAATTAAACAATATTATGTCTTTATTGGGATATAAAACCATAATGATTAGGACAACAGACACTGACCTTCACACAGAAGGTGACACAATACGACAAAGAAAAATATCAGATATTAATAACAGATTCTCCATTATGAACAAATTTGATAACAGCGTGTATGTCAGTATTCATCAGAACAAATTCAACGAATCTTATGTAAATGGTGCACAGACATTTTATTCACCAAACAATAGCGAAAGTAAAATACTTGCTGATTTTATTCAGAAATCAATCGCTACTCTATTACAAAAAAATAATGATAGAGTTATTAAAAAATCAGGCACGGATATTTTCTTACTTTATAATGCAACAAAACCTACAGTTATGGTTGAATGTGGATTTATTTCAAATGAACAGGAATTACATAACCTGAAAAATGATGATTATCAACTAAAAATGGCGCTATCTATTGCTGTTGGAATAATAAATTATAATATTTCGGAGGTTCAAAATGGCTCAGAAATCTAAATCAGTATATATCTGCAGTGAATGTGGTTACGAAACACCTCGATGGCTTGGCCAATGCCCACAGTGTAACGAGTGGAATACACTTAATGAAGAAATCAAAACGGTTGTTAAGGAAACTGCAAAACGCAGTCTTGTTGGCTCAAATCGAGGCAGAGCATATCCCTTAAATGAAATTACAACAGACACAGGACACAGATACAATACAGGACTTAAAGAGCTGAATCGTGTGCTGGGTGGTGGACTAGTAAAAGGCTCTGTTGTGCTTTTAAGTGGTGACCCAGGTATTGGTAAATCAACAATTCTTTTGCAGATTTGTGAATGTTTAGGTAACGGACTTAAGATTTTGTATGTTTCAGGTGAAGAGTGTGCACATCAGATTAAACTCCGAGCTTCAAGACTTGGTGTTTCAACAGGTAATTTATCAATTCTTTGCGAAACAGATGCTCAATATATTTGTGAATATATCAATTCTGAAAAGCCTGACCTTGTGATTGTGGACTCAATTCAGACAATGGAAATTACTGAGCTCAATTCCTCACCAGGAAGCGTTACTCAGGTCCGTGAATCAACAAATCTTTTCACAAGAACTGCAAAAACATCAAATATTCCTGTTTTTCTTGTTGGTCACGTGAATAAAGACGGTAATATTGCAGGACCAAAGGTACTTGAACATATTGTTGACTGTGTTCTTTATTTTGAGGGTGACAGAAATACATCATACAGAATTTTGAGAGCAGTTAAAAATCGTTATGGCTCAACAAATGAAATAGGAGTATTCGAAATGCTTGATAATGGTCTTGTTGAGGTTGAAAATCCCTCATTAATGCTCATTTCAGGTAAACCACATAATGTGTCAGGCACTTGTGTAGCGTGTCTTATGGAGGGTTCAAGACCGATTCTCGCAGAGGTACAGAGTCTTGTTACTCCAAGTGGTTTCGGTAATCCACGCAGAATGGCAACGGGTATTGATTACGGGCGAATGGCAATGCTTATTGCTGTTCTTGAAAAGCGTTGCGGTTATTTCCTTGGAAATATGGACTGCTATACAAATGTAATCGGTGGACTTCGCATTGACGAAACTGCAGCCGATTTATCAATTGCTTTGGCAATAGTATCAAGTCTTAAGGATGTTATTGTGCCTGAAAAGACACTTGCATTCGGTGAAATAGGTTTAGCAGGGGAGATACGCTCTGTAAATTCTTGTGAACAAAGAATTAAAGAGGCATCAAAACTCGGTTTTGAAAAATGTGTTATCCCTTATCACAACTATACAAAGCTTCCTAAATATTTATTTAATGAAATAGAAATTGTCCCTGCAAAAAATATTAGACAAGCATTTGAGGCGATTATGAATTGAGTGAAAGATTCTTAAATAATCCGAATATTCCTGATAATAAAGTTACAACCGTATTTACAAATATTGATGAAATTGCCCTTAAAAGGCTTTTTGATGAATTATCAATAAAAGTCTTGCTAGTTGCTGAAAATTCACTTTTAGACGCTCCTGTAAGCCGTCACGCTGATATTCTTGCGAATTATGTAGGGAAATCTATATTTTTAGCAGATAAAAATCAAACAGAACTTTGTAATTTTATAGAATATAATAGCGGGAAATCGATAATTGTAGAAAATATAAAATCACCTTATCCTGATGATTGTTTGTTGAATTTTGCAGATATTGGTGATTATATAATCTGTAACAAATCTATTTTGACAAAGGAAATTGTTGATTTATTACCGGATAAGCAGATTATTGATGTAAAACAAGGTTATTCAAAATGTTCTGTCTGTATCTGTAAAAGAAATACCATCATAACTGACGATATTTCAATTTATAACGCTGTTTCACAGTACAATAATATAAAGTCGTTACTTGTTGAAAAGGGGAGCGTACAGCTTAAAAATTACAACTATGGCTTTATTGGCGGTTGCTGTGGTCTTATTGATATAAATACACTGCTTTTCAATGGGGATTTATCAACTCATTCAGATTTTGACAAAACCAAAAATTTCCTGTATGATAATGATATAAAATATATTGATATAAAAGGTAAGCCTTTAACAGACATTGGCAGTATTATACCGATTATGGAAAAAGACGGTGATTAAAATGAAAAAAGGTTATTTAATAGCATATTTAGGTGCAGCAACTACGATGGGAATTGTTTTATCTAAAGCCCAGAAAATGACAAAAAAATATGGTCAGCCATTGAAACAGAAAAAGAAAATTTCACCTGAAAAACTTGCAAATACAGCCGAAAAGGGCATTGATTTTGTAGCTAAAAAGATTGCAAAATAATAATTAATTTTCAGGCATCTCCGTGTATGGGGATGCCATACTTATTTTAGGTGAATATTATGAAAAAAGTAATTGTAATCGGTTGTCCCGGTTCGGGTAAAACAACTTTTGCTGAAAAACTGCATAAATGTACAGAATTACCGTTGTATTATCTTGATACTATATGGCATAAGCCTGACAAAACGCATATTTCAAGAGAAGAATTTGATGAAAGAATTGCTGATATTTTTGCTAC
>JAZSDZ010000151.1:0-4465 GCA_045531435.1 Candidatus Fimenecus sp. | reverse complement strand
TTGCAAGGCGTTTCACGCACGTCGATGCCTTATGCTTTATCAGATGGCTTTTCCCGATACAAAGTTTTATGTATGTCCTGTTGTATGTATGGGAATAACCAAAGATAATTGGTATAAATCCGAGCAAGGTATTGACCGTGTTCTCGGTGAGCTTGCTCGATGTGGCAACCAATTTGTCGGGGATATTAAGGAGTATTTGTTATGATTCACTATATGAATCTTGTCCAATCTGCTTTTAAAAAGATTGAAGATGGTAGAAAAACAATTGAATTAAGATTAAATGATGAGAAACGGCAACGAATCAATGTTGAAGATACCGTTGTTTTTAACTGTTCGGCAACCAAAGATATCATCGCAGCACAGGTTTTTGGACTACATAAATTCTCTGATTTTGAAGAATTGTACAATGCGTTGCCACTTGAAAAGTGCGGCTATACCGTTGCCGAACTTGATACTGCCCATTACACCGATATGGAACAGTATTACACTAAGGAGCAAATCAAAAAATATGGCACTTTAGGTATAGAACTTTGCAATGTATCTTCAATCTGTGACGTTAAAGAAATAATAACTGAACCTGATATATTGAAATTACTTGCACCGAGCGTATACAATCCCACACAGGAACGATTACTTAACAGAGCAAAGAAATATCAAGAAGATGAAAATGCCAATATCTATGCATATAAAGATAATGGTGAACACAAAGGGATTGTTATTTTTAAGATTATAAATAACTCAGCAACCATACTTGATATCGCTGTAAAACCTGAATATCAAGGTCACGGTATTGGTAGTAAACTTATAGACTTCATTTTTAATAGTTTTAATGTAGACAGTATCACCGCTGAAACCGATGACGATGCTATTGGATTTTATAAAAAGTATGGTTTTACTGTTGCTGACACAAAAGTTGAATTTGATGTTAAGAGATATTCAATAATTAAGGAAAGAACTAAATGAATAAACTACTTATTGTTGATGGCAGTAATCTGCTATTTCAAATGTTTTTCGGTATGCCTGCAAGGATCGTAAACGAGCAAGGCAAAGCAATTCAAGGTACACTTGGTTTTGTCGGTGCGTTACTAAAAATCATACGAAAAACCGAGCCAACACACATTGTCGTGATATTTGATGGCGAACACGAAAACGATCGCTCAACTCTCGACTCTGATTATAAAGCAAACAGGGTGGATTATAGCGAAACGCCGGAAGAAGAAACGCCTTTTTCACAGTTACCTGATGTATATGCAGCACTTAACTATCTTGGTATAAAGCACACCGAAACAATCACTTATGAAACCGATGATTTGATTGCTAGTTATGCTTTGACTTATGGGCAAGAAAATGAAATAGTCATTTCATCATTTGATAGCGACTTCTTTCAGCTTATAACAGATAAAGTGTCGGTACTCCGGTATCGTGGTGATAAAACCGCTATATGCACACCTGAATACATAAAAGACAAATTTAGCATTACACCTTTTCAATATGCTGAGTTCAAAGCACTCACGGGTGATGCTTCAGATAATATTAAAGGAGCAGACAAGGTCGGCCCGAAAACGGCAACTTTGTTGCTCAATGAGTTTGGCTCTCTTGAGAACATAATTACAAATGCAGATGGGATAAAGAAACCATCAATTAAACAATCTATAATCAGGAATGCCGAGAAGTTAAGAACGAATTATAAGATTATCAAGCTCGACAATTCGGCGCCGTTGCCGTTCGCCATGAGCGAGCTTGCGTATAACTTTACCGGAATAACCACAAACGAAGTTTTGAAAGGTGTGGGCTTAAAATGAAACTTATTCTTTCGTCCTGCGACTTTCGTAACGACAATGCAAAGAAAACAATAATTGATAATCTGAGCAAACCAATAGAACAATGCAAACTACTATTTATTCCTAATGAAAAAGCAACATATGAAGCTATACACAGTGAAAAATATTTTTTAAGGATGCAAGAGTTTGGTTTTACAAGAGATAATATCGCAGTTTTCGATTATTATGATGCACAACAGTTTATTAACCTCGATTTAGATATTATTTATATAAGTGGTGGGAATACATTTGCAACACTAAAGCGGATAAAAGATTGTGGCTTTGATAAAGAAATCATACGCTATGTGAAATCAGGTGTTCTCTACATAGGTGGAAGTGCGGGAGCACATATTGCCACACAGAGCATTGAACATATTGCGGCTTTTGATTCTATTCCTGATGGTATGAACGATTTTAACGGGTTGGGTTTGTTTGATGGTATTCTTATCTGTCATTATACTGAGGAACGAAAAGCGCTGTATGATAAACTTAAAGTAGAAAGCAAATACAAGGTATATGCTTTAAAAGATGATGAATCATTGGTTGTGAATACTATAGCAGATGATGTAATTCGACACTACGATTTATTGATAGACGAAAATAACGACCCCGTTCACGATCCAAAACCCTTACAGGATTATATGGATAAATGGGACGGACAAGCCTTCATTGAAAAAATGAAGCTTGATAAGGATAAAACCGTCCTTGAAATTGGTGTTGGAACCGGTAGACTGGCTGTTCGCGTGGCGCCTTTGTGCGGTGAATTCTATGGTGTGGATATTTCCTCTAAGACCATCGAACGTGCCAATGAGAACCTTGCTGAGTTTGAGAATGTCAGACTAACTTGTGCTGATTTCCTTTCTTACGAATTCGGTCGTGCTTTTGATGTCGTTTATTCCTCTCTGACCTTTATGCACATTGAGAATAAGCAGAAAGCAATAAACAAAGTAACAGCCTTACTAGAAGACGGCGGAAAATTCGTTCTATCAATCGATAAAAACCAAGACAGATTTATTGATACTGGAACGAGAAAAATCACAATATATCCGGATATACCTGCGGAGATAAAAACCTATATCGCAAATACAGGCTTATTACTAACAGAATGCTATGAAACTGAATTTGCACATATATTTACGGCACAAAAGCAGCCGACATAACAAAGCACGGAATATCGGGAAATAAAAATCACCTTTTGATAGAATATAGGCAGACAAGGAGGGAAAATATGGATTGGATTGTTGGAATGCAGAAAGCAATAGACTATATCGAGAATCATTTGACCGAAAAAATTGATTACGATAAGGTCGCAGCGCAGAGCTTTTCATCAAGTTATCATTTTCAGCGTGTGTTCAGTATTCTTTGCGGATTCACTATCGGCGAATACATTCGCAATCGCAGACTGTCACTTGCAGGTTCCGAACTTGCAACAACAGACGCAAAGGTAATTGACATAGCACTGAAGTATGGCTATGAAAGTCCTGACAGTTTCGCAAAAGCATTTAAGCAATTTCACGGTGTGTTACCGTCTCAAGTTAAAAATAATGGTAGCATGCTAAAATCCTTTGCACCCCTTGTTCTGAAAATATCTTTGGAAGGTGGTTCTGCTATGAATTACAGAATTGAAGAAAAACCCGAAATGATACTAACAGGATACAAAGCTCGTTTTACCGGCGTTCCTTATGGTGAAGAAAGAGAAAAACAGGAAGGTCAATTGTTTGTATCAACAAGAGCAAAACAATGGTTGTTGCGTGGCGCAAAAGGTTCGACTAGCGACACAACTACAGATGTGTGTCTAATAACCAATATTGATGATGAAGGTTATGATTTTTATTATGTTGCTGAGCTTGACAAGTACGAGCGTGACAATATGTATAACACAGGGGTTACAGGCTTTGATTATATGCATGAGTTTGGTTTTGAAAATATTGTTGTCCCAAAACAGACCTACGCTATTTTCACTACGGAAGAACAAGCATATCCCGTGAATGACTATATGGATATTAGAAAGCGAATTGTTTCAGAGTGGCTACCTGCAAACTCTTATGAAATAAAAAACGCACCGGAAATATCGGTTTATCATTGGTTTCCTAAGTACGCTAAGGAAAAAAGATATATTGAGATATGGTTGCCGATAGAAAAAGCTGAAAGATAATACAAAATGCCGTTTGCTATGGTGAACGGCATTTGTCATAAATACAAATAAGTGTGAATTTTTAATGATAATCGCGATATTAATTTTATTAACCCAACCTTTTTTGAGTTTTTTATGTCTTATATATGAAGCTTCAAAAACGAAAGGAAATGCAAATGAATGGTTTTAAAGATAAAAAAGATGGTGCTTTAGTAGAATTATCTTTATTGGGTAATGAAAAAGCTTATGAAGAGCTTGTTATTCGTTATGAAAAATTGGTTAAAGGAACCGCATTAAAGGTAACGGAAAACGAGTTTTCTGCCGAAGATGCTTCTCAGGATGCCTTTGTGTCGGCGTGGATAAAATTAGACAGCCTACGTGAACCTGACAAATTTGGTTCGTGGGTTTGCTCAATTGCGAAAAATTGTGCAAGGAGTTTAGTTATACACTATAAAAACGCTTCTGCAGATATCAGTTTGCATCTGCTTGAAAACAAAATTAACGGAGATGT
>JAZSDZ010000038.1:0-19939 GCA_045531435.1 Candidatus Fimenecus sp. | reverse complement strand
CTTTTCCTTAAAGGCGACCGTTGCTATACTGGTAAATGTGCTCTTGAGAGACGTTCATACGCTCCTGGTCAGCACGGCCAGAACCGTAAAAAGGTTTCTGAATATGGCTTGCAGCTTCGTGCAAAACAGACTGCTAAGCGTTACTATGGTATTCAGGAAGGACAATTCCACAAATATTTCTTGATGGCTGAAAAGCGTCAAGGTGTAGCAGGTGAAAACCTTTTAAGAATTTGCGAAAGCCGTCTTGATAACGTTGTTTATCTTCTCGGATGGGCTTCATCTCGTGCAGAAGCAAGACAGCTCGTAATTCACGCACACTTCCGTGTAAACGGTAAGAAGGTTGACGTTCCTTCATACCTTCTTAAAGTAGGCGATGTTGTATCAGTTAAGGACAACAGTAAAGATAGCGTTAAGATTAAAGAAGTTCTTGAAGCTAATGCATCTCGTCCTGTTCCAGCATGGCTTGATAAGGATGCAGAAAATCTTTCAGCTAAGGTTGCTAAACTTCCTGACAGAGAAGAAATTGCTGTTCCTGTTGAAGAGCATCTTATCGTCGAGTTCTATTCTAAATAATAGGCTTGAATTTACAATAATATTAGCGGAAATAATTTTTCTGTACTCGAATAGGAGGGTTTTGAATGATAGGATTTGAGAAGCCCAGCATTGAGGCACTTGATTTAACTGCAGATGGAACTTATGGCAAATTCGTAGTTGAACCATTAGAGAGAGGCTACGGCACAACACTTGGTAACAGCCTTCGTCGTGTTCTTTTGTCATCACTTCCAGGTTATGCAATTACTTCGGTAAAAATTGACGGTGTTCTTCATGAATTCTCAACCATTGACGGTGTGAAAGAGGATGTAACTGAAATCGTTCTTAACTTAAAGGGTGTTATCCTTAAAATTAATGGCGATGGACCAAAAACAATTTATATCGATGCAAGTGGTAAAGGCGAAGTTACTGCCGGCGATATTCAGGTTGATTCTGATGTTGAAATCCTTAATCCTGACCACGTAATCGCAACTCTTGAAGAGGGTGGAGTTCTTAAAATGGAACTTACATGCGATAAGGGCCGAGGTTACGTTTCAGCAGAAAGAAACAAGCAGATTATGCAGCCAATCATCGGCGTAATCGCAATAGATTCAATTTATACACCTGTCCTTAAAGTAAACTACACAGTTGAAAACACTCGTGTAGGTCAGATTACTGACTATGACAAGCTTTCACTTGAAGCTTGGACAGACGGAACAATTTCAGCGCAGGAGGCCGTTTCTCTCGGCGCAAAAATCCTTACAGACCATCTCGACCTCTTTGTTGACCTTTCAGATGAGGCAAGAGAGACAGAGACAATGATTGTTAAGAACGACGACAGCAAGGGTAAGATTCTTGAAATGACAATTGAAGAACTCGACCTTTCAGTTCGTTCCTTCAACTGCCTCAAGCGTGCAGGCATCAACACTGTTGAAGATTTGACAAACAAAACAGAAGAAGATATGATGAGAGTAAGAAACCTTGGTAGAAAATCTCTTGAAGAGGTTATTGCAAAGCTCGAATCATTGAACTTCACATTGCGTAAGGACGACGAATAATAAAGGAGTGATTTTGAATGCCAGGAACAAGAAAACTTGGTAGAACAAGCGATCACCGCAAGGCTATGCTCAGAGGTATGGTAACATATCTTATTGAGAACGGTCAGATTGAAACAACTGTAACAAGAGCCAAAGAAGTTAAGGCTATGGCTGAAAAAATGATTACAATCGCTAAAGATAGCAGCCTTCATTCAAAGAGACAGGTTTACTCTTACATCACAAAAGAGTCTGTTGCAAAGAAATTGATTGAAGAAGTAGCACCAAAGTATGCTGACAGAAATGGTGGTTACACACGTGTTATCAAGACCGGTCCAAGAAGAGGCGATGCTGCTGAAATGTGCATCATCGAACTCATCGCTGACTAATGCGGTAAGGCTTTAATAGACCAATATATGAACCCCTCGGGAAAACCTGAGGGGTATTTTTTGCCTTTAAAGAGATATTTTGAATAATGCAACAAATCATTGTTTGACTTTTTATTATGTTTGTGTAATTATAAAAGCGAAAAGAGGTGGTAATTATGCAGAAGAAGGTTTTGTAATGTTATTTTGCGAGGTGATTTTATGAGAGAAATAAAAAAATCGGATATATATCAATTTTAACGATATTTATTATAACAGCAATTACTTATGTTTTAGGAGTTGTTTATATAACAGCTGAGTATATGTTATATACAAGACTTTTGCCTGAACCTGTATGGGATTTTCTTGACATTTATTTTTACAAAGAAGCAGGACCAATGAGATTGGCGATGACAGTAGTAATATTTATAGTGATATCAATATTATTGATTATTTTTTATAGAAAAGATATTACAAAAGCAACAATGTTATTGCATACTTTAATTCCGATAATAACAATATTTTGGTGGTTTTCAGCATATTGGTTATCTTCCGTGTTTGCTGATAGGGTTGCAATTGGAGTGGTGTGCACGGTAATATTTTTTGTCTGTATTATTAACACAATTATAACTGTGATTTTACTAATTAGAGACAGAAATAAAATTGAAGCATAAAACATAACAAGGAACGGTGAATTACCGTCTCTAATTATTATCTCACTTTCATACCGATACAGATAAACCCATTGTTCGTAATATCAATTACACCGTATTCATCTTGCTTCAATGCACCGGGGCAGAACATTCTGACGCCGTCTGTGTAGTCCTGTTGCTGTCTGTGGTTGTGTCCGTATAGTGCCAATTGACAATTGTTTCTCTTAGAAATTTTAAGGAGAGAGGCAAGTGTGCTTTTAACATATTCATAGTGACCGTGAGTAATGTAGATTTTCAAGCCACCTTCTTCAATAATGCTGTTTCGTGGATATTTGCATCCGAAATCGTTGTTTCCGATGACAGAATAAATTCTTTTGCCCTCTAAAAGATGTTTACAACGCTCAAAATCCATATATCCGTCGCCTAAAAAGATTATAACTTCTGCCTCTTTTTGTGTGTCAATTGCCTTTTTCATTGAATAAAAATCACCGTGAGAGTCGGATAAAACAAGTATTCTCAAGCATATCAACCTCCTTAATATCATAGAATTATTATACAATATAACGGTGGTGGTTTCAATGAGTAATATGAATTTTGATGAATTAATTAAAGGCATAAAATCAAAAAAGTCAAAAGAAGAAACACAAGAGTTTTTAGATAAGAATCTTTCACCCGACCAGAGTAAGCAACTAAAAGATGTTCTCGGTGACAAGGAAGCCATAAGAAGACTACTTTCAACTCCAAAAGCTCAAGAGTTATTGAAGAAATTCACGGAGGATAAGAATGATTGATATTGAAAATCTATTGTCCTCAATAAGTGATGAGGATATGGCAAAAATAAAAAGTATTGCTGATTCGTTGACAGATAAGCAAGATTCTAAGACTAAACAAGAACCAAAACAGAGGGAAAATATGCCTGATTTACCAATTGATCCGGATATCATGAAGAAAATAATGGGACTTATGGGGCAATTTAATAAACAGGATTATCGCACAAAGCTTATTGAAGATTTAAAGCCATTACTTAGTGATGAGAGAAAGGAAAAGGCTGAAGAAGCTGTCCGATTTTTACAATTAATGGATGTATTGCCATTATTGAAAGGTCTGTTTTAATTATGAGTGGATATTCATACACAGAAATTCAGAATATGCAACAAAAGGCGATGGAAAGAGTAAGGGAAATGAAACGAAACTCCGATATGATTACACAGACAGTACAAAGGGATTTTGACTTTGCAACTGAAAGTCAAAAATGTGACGAGAATTCACAAAAAATAGCTCCAAAGGTGACTAATATGCCACCAAATTTTCCTGAAAATAATCCATATCTCAGTTTTAAGAATTTTGTTATGGCAGAGGAAAGGAAAGAACGAACAGAGCAACCACAAATAAAGGAAGAAATACCGAAAAAACAGGGGATTGAAAACTTATTTGATGAGCCGGATAAAGCCCTGATTTTAGGTTTAATAATGCTTTTAAAGAGTGAAGGCGCTGACGAATCACTCATAATGGCTCTCACTTATATTTTATCGTAAAAATTATTATTGACATTATGATGTTTTAGTATTAAAATAATTAAGTAATTTTAATATATACTGAATGATGCAGGTTGAAAGGGCAATCCTGACTGTCTGCTGACGGTATTCCGGAGAATTCTGCAGTTTGCAGATACCGAAGGTGCAAGGCGTAATGCTAATCTCTCAGGTCAAAGGACGGAAAATTTCTTCTTGATTTTTTGGACTGAGTGTATTTTGCATTCAGTCCTTTGTTTTTCGGAAAAAGAAAAGGAGATTGAATATGACTTTTAATGAAATCTTAGTTGCAATCGACGACTTTGTCTGGGGCGTACCACTTATGGTGCTTATTATGGTGGGAGGACTTTTCCTTACCTGCAGAACAAAGCTTGTTCAGGTTTTCCACTTGCCATTGGCACTTAAATGGATGGTGCAGGAAGAAGGCGGTGAGGGTAATGTATCTTCATTTGGTGCATTGTGTACTGCTCTTTCAGCTACAATCGGTACAGGTAATATTGTAGGTGTTACAACTGCAATCTGTGCAGGTGGTCCAGGTGCACTTTTCTGGATGCTTGTTGCTGCATTTTTAGGTATGGCAACAAAATATGCCGAAGGCCTTTTAGCAGTTAAATTCCGCGTTTTCGATAAAGAAGGCAAGGCATTGGGTGGTCCATTCTATTACATTGAAAACGGTATGGGTAAAAAGTGGAAATGGCTTGCAAAAGCGTTTGCATTCTTTGGCGTTTGTGCAGGTCTTATGGGTATCGGTACATTCACTCAGGTTAACGGTATTTCATCAGCGATTCATTCATTCTTTGATGCAAACAATAATTACACAGTTGACATTCCCTTGATTGGTGAGTATTCATGGTCAGTTGTAATCGCATCAATACTCCTTGCTGTTATTGTAGGCCTTGTTGTTATCGGTGGCATCAACAGAATTTCAACGGTCGCAACAGTCGTTGTTCCATTTATGGCAATTGCGTATGTTCTTTTCGGCCTTTTGGTTATTTTCTCAAATCTTGATAAAATTCCAATGGCACTTGAACTTATTGTCAAGGGTGCATTTAATCCGTCTGCTGTAACAGGTGGTGTTGTGGGTACAATGTTTATTGCAATGCAGAAAGGTGTTGCGAGAGGTATCTTCTCAAATGAGTCAGGTCTTGGCTCAGCACCAATTGCATCTGCTGCAGCAAAGACAAAAGAGCCTGTTCGTCAGGGCCTTGTAACAATGACAGGAACATTCCTCGATACAATTGTTATCTGTACAATGACAGGTCTTACAGTTATTCTTACAGGTGCATGGCAGATTGAAGGCCTTGAAGGTGTCGATGTTACATCATATGCATTCGGCGCAGGTATTCCATTCTTACCAGAAAGAGTAACTTCATTCATTCTTATGGTTTCTCTTGTTTTCTTTGCATTCACAACAATAATCGGCTGGGACTATTATTCAGAAAGCTGTCTTGACTATCTTACAAAGGGCAATAAAAAAGCGATTAAAGCATTCAGATATTTATACATCATCGCAGTTTTTATAGGTCCTTATATGACAATTTCTGCTGTGTGGACAATCGCCGACATCTTTAATGGACTTATGGCAATTCCAAATATGATTGCCCTTTTTGCATTGTCAGGCGTTGTTGCAAAAGAGACAAAGAGCTTTTTCGATAAAAGAAAACCAGAAAAGAGAAAATAAAACAGAATTACTTGTTATTCCGAAAGAGATTCGTAGGACTATGCGAATCCGTGAAGGAGGTCCTTCACTGACAACATTGACAGTTTTTGAACAGTTTTTCTTATCAATAACAAAACTTTACATAAGAAAAAACAAGTTAGAAGAAGACCGAAAGAAATCAGAAGAAATACAACGAAACTTTGAAAAGGTTGTAGAGTACTTCAAACAACAAGCAAAAACAAATAAACTATTAAGATACATAATCCAACAAAAGTATTAGGAGTAGAGAAATCTGCTCCTTTTATTTATAGAAATGTTGACTATGTTGAATTTTATGTGATATACTAATCTTGCGACACAACTGAATAGGTAGCTATGGGAGTAGTATTTTTATTTTTGATAAAAATGCATACTCTATCTTTGCATACTCTCGTAGTTATCAAAGTTGTGTCGCAGCAATCGGAGTTATGCGTTTTTTGTGCGTTAACTTCGGTTGGCGCACTTTTTTAATTTTCGGAGGAGATTTTATGAAATAAGGTAAACAATTTGAAATTCCTATTGTAATTATTTTGAATTTGCAATATACTTTAAATAAGAGAATCCTTAATGTTTTATATAAAGGAGGAAAATATTATGAAAACAACAAATAAAATTTTAGCAATTATCCTCGCAATTCTAATGGTGATGTCCATCATCCCACTCACAGCAAGTGCTGCTGACCCAATCTCAGGCACTTGTGGTGAAAATATCACATGGGAATTTGATGGTGAGACAGGTGTATTAACTATTTCCGGAACAGGAGATATGTATGATTATTCATACTATAACCGTCCATGGGAAAGCTATGTGGATAATATAAAAACTGTTGTTATAAACAATGGTGTAACAACAATTGGTAATTATGCTTTTGATGATTGTAAAAACCTTACAAGTATAACAATTCCTGAAAGTGTAACAACACTTGGTGATTATGTATTTGGATATTGTGACAGCCTTAAAAGTGTAACAATCCCTGAAAGTGTAAAAACAATTGGTGATAATGCATTTTATTATTGTGAAAACCTCAAAAGCATAATAATTCCTGACAGTGTAACAAAAATTGGTGATGGAGCATTTTCTGAGTGTGTAAGGCTCACAGAAGTAGTTTTGGGCAAAAACATAACAACAATTAATGTTGGTACATTTTACCACTGTATTAATCTTTCAAAGATAGTAATTGATAAAAGTGTAACAACAATTGGAAAATCAGCATTTGGTCAATGTGTTAATCTCAAAACTGTATATTACTCAGGGACACCTACTCAATGGGGTAAAATTTCAATAGACGATTCTAATACATATCTTTTCAATGCAATAATTCATTGCGATTATAATTCTAATATTTATTCATATTCTGTAATTTCTGAAACGGATAAAACAATTATGATTACAAAATATAATATATTAGGTCCTATTAGAGAACTCGTGATTCCATCAGAAATAGATGGATATACAGTTGTAGCAATTGATGGGTATGTATTTCGTGGTTATGATACTATAATACATTTGCAGCTTCCAAACACATTAAAAACGATTGGTAAACGTGCATTCTATGACTGTGATGGTCTTAAGGATTTAGTATTTCCAGATAGCCTAACAACGATTGGTCAATATGCTTTTGCTTATTGTGATAGCCTAAAAAAATTAACATTTCCGGATAGTGTGACAAGAATTGATGAATACGCATTTTACGAATGTTCATCACTTGAAACAATTACGCTTGGCACTAATATAGATACTATTGGTGAAAAAGCATTTCAACGATGTGCAAAAATGACAGATGTTTATTACAAGGGCACAGAAGAGCAATGGAATCAAATTTCAATTGGTGAAATAAATTTCTATTTTAATGGCGGAGAACAAACAATTAATTTTGAATATAAACCTGAAGGTGAGCCTGAAGATAACGCTTACAAAACAGTTACAGGTACTTGTGGTGATAATCTTACATGGGAATTAAACGAAATTACAGGATTACTAACAGTTTCTGGTGAAGGTCCAATGTATGATTACGAATCTCAAAGTGATGTTCCTTGGAAAGATTATAGAGGCACAATAGAAAATATTGTTATATGTGACGGAGTAACCTCAATCGGTGAATGTGCATTTATTAATTGTAAAACGGTTAAAAATATATCAATGGCTGATAGTGTAACGAAAATTGGTTTCTGGGCATTTTATAACTGCTATAGTCTTACTGATGTAGTAATCAGCAAGGGAGTAACAAAGCTTGAGCAGTATGCGTTTTATTGCTGTCACAATCTTAGATGGGTCACTATTGATAAAACTGTTAAACGCATTCACCAATATGCATTTGCTAGTTGCTTTGAAATAACAGATTTATATTACTTAGGTTCAAAAAAAGATTGGAGTAATATGTCAATAGGTTATCAGTGCATCCCTGGTGATTCAGTTGTTCACTACCTTGGTGAAGATACACATGAATGTGATGATGAATATATTTATGATTCAGTAGTTACAGCACCTACTTGTACAGAGAAGGGTTATACAACATATATCTGCAGATGCGGTAAAACTTATGTTGATAATTATGTGGATGTTGATAAAAATAATCATAGTTACACATCAGAAATCACAACCTCTGCAACCCATACAACAACAGGTGTTATGACATATACTTGCACTTGTGGTGATACTTATACAGAAGTAATTGAAAAGCTTGAAAAACATAATTATGAATCAGTTGTTACTGCTCCTACTTGTACAGAACGAGGTTATACAACACATACTTGTATATGTGGTGATAGTTATGTTGGCGATTATGCAGAAGCATTAGGTCACAGTTATACATCAGAAATGACAACTCCTGCAACACATACAGAAACAGGTGTAATGACTTATACTTGCGATTGTGGTGATACATACACAGAAGTAATCGCAAAACTTGGAAAACATAATTACGAATCAGTTGTAATTGCTCCTACTTGTACAGAAAGAGGCTATACAACCTACACTTGTGTTTGTGGTGACAGTTATGTTGCTGACTATGTTGATGCAACTGGTCATACAGAAGAAATTATTACTGCAGTAGAACCTACTTGTACTGAAACAGGACTTACAGCAGGTGCAAAATGTTCAGCTTGTGGTGAAACACTTACAGAACAGAAAGAACTCCCTGCAAACGGTCATACTCCAGCAAATACAGTTGAAGAAAACTATGTTGCTCCTACTTGTACAGAAAATGGTATCAAAGATGTAGTTGTATATTGTTCAGTATGTGACGAAGAAATTAGCCGAGATACAGTTGTTATCAATGCAACAGGTCACGCAGACAATGACGGTGATGGCTACTGTGATGCAGACAATGAACTCCTTGACCCATCAGTAGAATGTGAATGTAATTGTCATAAAGATGGCATCACAAACTTTTTTTTCAAATTAATTCTTTTCTTCCAAAGAATTTTGGGTTCAAATAAGGAATGTTCTTGTGGTGTAATGCATTATTAATCAACATTAAAAAAATTGAATAATTATTAATCAAGTATAAAACTCCTTTGTTTACAGATACTAGAAATGTTATCAAAATAAACAAAGGAGTTTTTGCATATATGAAAGCAACTGGGATTGTGAGAAGAATTGACGATTTGGGAAGGGTTGTTATTCCGAAAGAGATTCGTAGGACTATGAGAATCCGTGAAGGAGACCCCTCACAAACAACATTGACAGTTTTCGAGCGATTTTTCTTATCATTGTTCAAACTTTACATAAGAAAAAACAAGTTAGAAGAAGACCGAAAGAAATCAGAAGAAATACAACGAAGCTTTGAAAAGATTGTAGAATACTTCAAACAACAAGCAAAAAACAAATAAACTATAGAGACACATAATCCAACAAAAATACCCTTGTAGTAATCGCACATGCCACAAGGGTGTTTTTTCTTGTATTTTGTTTTATCAAGTGGTATAACTTGTAATTCAAGGAATAAGATGTTATAATACATAAAACACTTTTAACGGATGGTGTATTATGGATAAACCAAAACTATTACCTAGTCAAATCATACATAAAATAAAAGAAGAAAAGGGTATAACATTCAATTATATCAGCGAAACTGAAGCCGAAGAATTTTTGAGAGATAAGAACAACTATTATAGACTTGCTTCATATCGAAAAAATTATGATAAAAAAATACTAGGTCCTGATGAGGGGAAATACATAAATCTTGACTTTGCATATTTGATTGATTTATCTACTATAGATATGCATATTCGTTTTATGATAATCAAGATGTGTTTAGATATTGAGCACGATTTAAAGAGAATTCTCTTAAATGATATAACGCTTGATACAGATGAAGATGGGTACAAAATAGTTAAGGAATTTTTAAAACAATATGATATAAAAGAAGAAATATACAAAAAGCAATACTCTACATACGTAGGTGATTTGATAAAAAAGTTTTTTGTTTTTGAAACGCACCTAAATGCCAAGGGGAAAATGTCGATTGACTCTATGGAAGTTCGTTGTCCTATTTGGGCTTTTGTAGAAATAATTAGCTTTGGCCAACTTGTGAATTTGTTTGATTTTTATTACGATACTAAATCGCCTATTAAAATCTCACTAAATCCTGTCAAAAGTTTACGAAATGCTTGTGCACATAATAACTGTTTAATTAATAATTTAAGAAGTGGCCAAACAAAACCCGGTTATGTTATTAACAATTTTGTTTCCAAAATTCCTGGGATTAGTAGAGATGTAAGAAAGAAGTATTTAAGTGTACGACCAATTTTTGAATTTGTTACCCTTTTAATGGTATATGATAAAGTTGTATCCTCAACTATAAAAACATATCGATATAATGAATTGAAAAAACTAGTTGATGAACGTCTTACAAAGCACGCAGAATATTATGAAAACCAACAGTTGCTAAAATCTTCTTACGATTTTATTAAAAAAATTGTTGACTTTTTAGCATAAAAGACATATAATACTAACGAAATCAAAAAACTTTATGTTTTTGTGTGGGGAGCGTCATCGACGTTTCCCTAGTTTTTTTATATATAGAAAATTAAGGCGGAGAGGACTACCCTTTCCGTTTTTTCTTTATCTTGCTTTTGTTTCGTATAAGTATTATAATTATCTTGATAAAATTAAATTTGTAAAGTAACCAAGTGGGGAGAATATGTCATGAACAAAGATTACATTATTCGTGGTGCTAAAATCTCTGACGCAAAAGATATTTATTATATCAACAAAACAAGCCTAGGATATGATTACGATTTGGATAAACAAAGAAACAATCTCGAAGCTGTGTTGAATGATAAAACTCAAGTGATTTTTGTTGCAGATATTGGCGATAAGGTTGTCGGTTACATTCATTTGGCAAGCTATGATGTTATTTATACAGATACTTATAAAAATTGTTTGGGTCTTTCCGTTGATAATGATTATAAAAGAATGGGAGTAGGCTCGGCTTTGCTAAGTCAAGGTGAGACTTGGGCAAAGGAAAACGGTGCAATTGGAATTCGTCTTTGTTCAGGTATAGAACGAGAAAATGCTCATAAATTTTACAAAGCACAAGGCTATATTGAAAACAAACTTCAAAAGAATTTGAAAAAGATTTTTTAATAATTATATTTTGGTGAAATATTATGTCAGCACAGACTATAAAAACAAATCGTTTGATTTTAAGAGCTATTAAAAAAAGTGATGCACAAAACCTAAAATACCTATTAAAGCCTGAAATTCAGAATTTTAGTGGTCCTTATATGCCACAAAACGCAAAACAACTTTCGCAGCATATTGATAGAATTAGAGGAAACACCACTTGGGGGATTACTCTTGATGATGGTCCATTTATTGGAGATATAGGCGTTTTTTCGGTTGTTGAATATAAAATAGGTGAAATTGCTTGGTATATTGACCCTGCATATTGGAATAATGGTTATGCTTTTGAAGCTGGCAGTGCAATATTGAAATATTGTTTTGAAACTCTTGGGTTTGTAAGAATAAGTGCACAAATATCTTCTGATAATCAAAAATCAAGACATCTTGCAGAAAAATTGGGTTTTGAATTTCATGCAATACTACCACAAGCAAATCTTGGAGGCAAAATTACTGATATCGCTTATTATTCTATATCAGCAAATGCATATAATTAACTATTCAATAAATTTCTTTTTGTCAAAAAACACTTCCCCGCTTGAAAAGCCTATTCAGGTGGGGTGCTTTTTTGTTCAAAATCTTTTGGAAAATCTTCTCATAATTTCTACAAAAAGTATGATGCTAATATTACTTGTTTTTTTGTGAAAAGAGAGCATCTAAAATTGACACCAAATAAAAAGTTTGTTATAATAATTGTGCCTTTTATGGCAGAGAGGAGTTGGTCGTGTTGACCAAACTTTTGACTTTGCCTGCTCCCTTACATTGAGTTTGTCACAGTGGAACCCAAAGCACGTTTAAACTGGGGTTAAAGATAGTATAAGGATATGGCGTTACTTCGTGCAGAGAAGCACGTATAAAAACGCATGAGACGGCACTCGTTAAAAATGCTTCACCATATTACATGCTTCTCAGTGATTATCAGCGATTAGGCAATTTGCAGAACTCAAACTGCTAAAGTGATTGTGTTTCTGAAGAAATACATAGGCATTTGTGTATGATGAAAATCTGCAAGAAAAATAGGGTAAAAAAATTGAGCAAAAATCCAAGCAAAAATGCCTTTGCTTGGATTTTTTGTTTAATCATAAAACAAAGTCAAGTATAAATCTTCTTGTTTGACAGATAATAGAATTACATTGAAAATTTTGTATTTAAACAAGGAGAATGATATATGAAAGCCACTGGAATAGTTAGAAGAATAGACGATTTAGGTCGTGTTGTGATACCAAAAGAGATAAGAAGGACTCTCCACATCAGGGAAGGAGACCCGTTGGAGATTTACACTGCATCTGATGGTGAGGTTATTTTCAAAAAATATTCGCCTATCGGTGAATTGTCGGAGTTTGCGAGTCAATACACCGATGTTTTACACAGGGCAACGAATCTTCCTGTTATAATTACTGACCGTGACCATGTTATTGCTGCCGCAGGTATGCCGAAGCGAGAGGTGATTGACAAACGAATTTCAACTCAGCTTGAAGATTTAATGGAAAATCGTGAAAATTATGTGGCGTCACCTGAAACAAAAGCCCTTTACCCTTTATCCGACAAGGACAAAGAGGCGGGACTCGCATATACTATTATTGGTGGTGGCGATGTTACGGGTTCAGTAGTTTTAATGCTTAACCCTGATGGTAGTATGCCCACTCAGACGGAAATCAAGCTTGTTTCCGTTGCTGCATCGTTTTTAGGTAAGCAGACGGAAGAATAATAAAGTACAAAATGATAATTTGGAGTTTGTAGGGGCTGACGACTCGGCAGCCAGAACCAAGTAAACAAATAAAACCAACAACGGATCGTCACTACACACTATCTCAACGATAAATTATAATTTGTACAACAAAACAACAGTAAAGCATAGAAAAAGGACCTGACGGTTAAGTCAAGTCCTTTAATTTTGTTATTATGTTTTGATTAGTAAGAAATCTTGTATTCTGTGATAACCTGAATACCAACCTGAGCATCATTCATTGAGATAGCAAGAAGTTTTGCATCAAGACCAAGAACACAAGGAGCATTGAGATTAAGTGCAATAAGGTTACCTGTTGCCTTATCAATTGTAGCAACTGCAGTTACGTTTTCATAAGCAATATTGATATTGCTGAGCTTAAGACCAGGAACAGAACCGATAGCACCTGTAATCTGGCTTTCCTCGATAACACCTGCAATAGAGCCAACACCGTCAGCATTAGCCTTTGGATTTGTAGCGTTCTTTGCAACAACTGTTATAACATATGTATTGCCCTTATCTTCGCGAGTAATCTTCTGAACACCGTTAAGTGTAAGAGCGCTTGCATCAGGAAGTTTTGTTTTATCCCATGCTTCGTTTTTAACTTCAATTGAAGCTTCATCCTTAGCCATAAACATACCCATAAGAGTTGATGCAGCACTTGAAAGTCCGCCTGCTTTAACAATACCCTTGTAGTTGATAGCACCATCTTTTACACGGATAACTGACTTTGACTTTGTTCTTGCAGCAGCAACAGCTTTCTTGTACATATCAAGAGCTTCCTGGTCAGCATTTACTGTACCGGCAGGAGCATCTGTTGTTCCGTTATCATCTGCAGGAGCGTCTGTTGTTTCGTCACCGGGAACATCTGTTGTCTCATCGCCGGGAACATCAGGTGTTTCATCACTAACGCCACTATCAGAGCTTGTGTCTGTATTAACACTGTTACCACCATTGTTTACAGGACCTGTAACAACTATCTGCTGTCCTGCTTTACCCACATAAACGAATGCGAGTGAAACAACACTGAATGTGATTACCAATGAAAGAAAAACTGCGATTGATGAAAGAAATACCTTTGAGAAGCTATCTTTCTTAGCGTTATTTTTTTCAACTTTTGCCTTGTATTCTTCAGGCGTAAACTGTTTTTTTGCCATTTTTTTTAACCCCTTTCAAAAGTTAAACATTTACTCTTATACTTTACAACAAAACACGACAAAAGTCAATAAGAATAAAGAATATTAAATTTATGTAAACATTTTTTGCTTTATCATCATTCGATTGATTTATCTCTTGTCTTGAAATTCAGTTTGTGGTATAATATTTTTTAACAATTTTAGGAGGTATTGATTATGGCAAGTACAAAGAAATCATCAAAGAAAATGAATTCAACTATCTCCGCAATTATCACTTGCCTGGTGCTTTTTGCACTTATTTTTATCGGCATTACTGTTGCTACTAACAGTCGTGAAGTTGATTCACCTGAATTGGATTCTTCAACAACAGCATCAACTACTGAAAAAACATATGTTGAAAGCACAACGTGTATTACTGAAATCACAACAAGTATAGTTGAAAAGTCTACAACAAGCACTGAACCGTCAACTACCAAACGACCTGTTTCGACAGAACCTGCTACAACAATAAAGCAGCCTGTTCCTGTCGTTTCGTTTTACGACAATGTAAAATATCGTTCACCTGATGCAGTACCTGCAGATATATTCAAGCATGGCAGAAATCTTATGCTATTAAATCGTCAGTATGAATTGCCTGAAAACTTCGAATGGGATTTGGTGTATTGGGCAAACGGAAATTCTGTTGATGCAATGTATCTTAACTGTGAAGAGCATAATTCAGTAAAAGCTGTTGACAGAGCAGCATATCAACCACTAAAGGATATGTTTGCTGCTGCCAATGATGCGGGTGTACCGTTGCAGCTTGTTTCTGCATACAGAAGTATTTATCTTCAGGATAAGCTTTTCACACGCTCGGTCAACTCATATATGAGTCAGGGTTATTCAGAACAAGATGCCATAAATAAGGCGAATTATGCAAGAACATTTTCAGGTACAAGTGAACACAATACAGGCTTGGGTTTTGATATTCTTCAAAAGGGCAATTATACATTAAGTACTTCATTTGAAGAGACTGCACAATTCAAGTGGCTTATGGAAAATGCTGAAAATTATGGCTTTATTCTTCGATATGCAAAGGATAAAACACAGGAAACCGGTATCATGTATGAGCCGTGGCATTTCAGATATGTGGGCATTGAACACGCAAAGAAAATCAACGAATTAGGATTATGTTTAGAAGAATATATTGAGTATTTAGAGGCGTAAACAAAATGGGTAAATTGAAAGGGAAGATATTCAGTTATACAGCGTATACAAAGATTTTAGGTCAGTTACTTATTGTAATGGAACCCAAAATTGCATATCACAAATATCTTGTAAAAAAAGGTAAACAGGAAAAGGCTGATAAATTCGGATTTCCCGCAGTAAAAAAATGGGCAACATTTGCCACAAAAACTGCAAAAATGAACATTACTGTTGAGGGACTTGAAAAAATTCCTACTGACAGACCGGTGCTTTTCACTCCAAATCATCAGAGTTATGCCGATGTTCCACTTCTTTTACATGCTTTAAGGGATTTTGACTTCGGCTTTCTTATGAGGATGCAGCTCAATAAATTCTTTGCCATTGAGCAGATAAGCAAAATCATTAAGTGTGTACCGATTAATCAAGAAAATCCAAGAGAAGGTATGAAGGCACTCAGAAAAACTGCTGACCAGATTAATGATGGACTTTCAATGCTTGTCTTTCCTGAGGGAAAAAGAGGATTTTCAAACACTCCTGATGAATTTAAAAATGGCGCTTTTTGGATTGTGCAAAAAACAGGTGTGACGGTTGTCCCAATATATATTCACAATGTTTTCAAGGTGCTTGAGGGTAATGATTTTCAGATTACTCCGACGGATATCAAGGTAATTATTCTTGACCCTATTGAAACTGGAGAGATGAAGCGTGATGATGTTAAACAGCTTCACGACAGAGTTTATAATCTCATACTTGAAGAATCTAAAAAACATCCACAGTAAGTTAAAAGTGACCTGATAACAGGTCATTTTTTATTTTAGCAACATATTGAATAACGATTTTTTTTATTGTATAATATTTGCAATATGTATTATTCAGGAGGGAAACATATGAAAAAAGGAATTGTTTATGATAATTCTAAAAAAGTTTTTCCAATAATTGTTATGGCAATTGGCATCGTTTTAGCCCTTGCACTTCACATTATGCGACTGAATCTTCTTGCAGTTGTCAATGTGGCTTATATGTGTATTGTTGTTGCCCTTATAATTTTAGGAGTTATTTTCTTTAAAAAGCTCTATCTTTGGAATTTTATCGGCTATGGTATTTCGGGACTTGCAGTTGTTCTTTATTATACTTTCTGGGGCGCTGATGCAGGTTGCGGCGCTTTCTCAACTGGTAAAGCAGGATGGAAGTCGGCTTATAATACATTGTTTTCAGGGTCCGACAATGGGAATTTCTTTATTCGTTTATTTGGAAATATTCTTATTATTTTACCTTGTATCATCGCGTTAATAGCTCTTTTCCTTATAGCTAAAGAAAAGTTTGATAAAAAAGGTGTTCATTTTGTTATTACAACCGTTCTGAGCCTTTTTCTTGCAGGAACAACAATTTTCTATGTTCTTACAATGAACCTTCGCTCTCAGCCAAATGTAGAAAGACTATGGGAAGGTCACGATGACTATCTTAACAAAATTGACAAAAATACAGACTCTAAACCAAATGTGCTTTTCATTATGATGGATGACCTTGGTTGGGGTGATATTTCACTTAACGGTGCAATATACAACACTCCAAACATTGACAATATTGGTGAAGAAGGCGTTAATTTCGACAATTTCTATTCAAGCTATTCTGTATGCTCTCCTGCACGTTTCAGCCTTATGACAGGTCGTTATCCATTTAGAGGCTATGCTGACAATGTTATTTATCCTACTGTTGATACACTTTCACCATTTGCATCAACAAGGATTTTCAATTCAATTGAATTGGGTAACAATGTCGATGGTATGCTCGGTGATGAAATTACAATTGCTGAAGTTTTCCAGAATGCAGGATATAATACAGGTGCATTCGGCAAATGGCATCTTGGTGACTATGGCGAATATCTTCCCACAAATCAGGGCTTTGACTATTTCTATGGTAGCCACCATGTTAATGATATGACACCATTCTATTATGTTGAAGAAAAAAATGGTGAATATGAAATCGTTCACGGTACTGATGAGTTCTTTAAGGATGGTAAGAAAGACCAGAGCATGGCGAGTGAATGGATTCACGAGTCAATCAACGACTGGATTACTGACGTTGTTACATCATCAGATGAACCATTTTTCGCATATTATGCAACTCCATGGCCACACGGACCTGTTTTTGCAGGTGATGATTTTGATGGCACAAGTGGTATGGGTACATATGTTGACTGTGTAACAGAATTTGACTACTATCTTGGCGAACTCTTTAACACACTTGAAGAACTTGGCGTTATGGATGATACAATCATTATGTTCACAAGTGATAACGGTCCCGCACTTGAAGGCTCAACAGGTGAGCTTCGTGGCGGTAAGTACCTTGCATACGAAGCAGGTCAGAAGGTTCCGTTTATGATTAAGTGGAATAATAACAACGGACTCTGGGAAAAAGGTACAACTCGTGAGCAGAGTGCTGTTCTTGCAGATGTGTTCCCTACACTCATTGAACTTTGTGGTATCACATGTGACGAAGGCAAATTAAATTATCTTCCACAGGACAGAACAATTGACGGTGTATCAATGGTTCCAATTCTTAAAGATGATACTGCGATTCATAATGAAGACCATCCTATTCTCCATATGAAGCGTGAAAAATTAAAGGCTCTTCAGTATACAATGACAACAGAGAATGTTCTCAGTCGTGAAGAATATAAGGATTACAAATATCCTGTTCTTACTGAAAACGAATATATAACATTCAAGTATTTCCGTAAGATGCAGAATGACAACCCTGCTTTCTTTGACAAGACAAGAAAGAACTGGCTTTTTGTTCTTACTGACGATAAGGGTGAAAACTACAACAGAACAAGCACATATCCTACTATTGCAGAAGAACTTAATCAGAAAATGACTGATGTTATGAATGATTTCAAGGCAAATCGTCGAGGAATCAATCAGGAATATTACAACAATCTTTAATAAATAACTCAAGCCCATTGGAAGTTGCATTTCAATGGGCGTTGTTATATAATTGAATCATTAAATTTTGTTGATATGTATTTCGTGTCATTCTGAGAATTGAAGCGGTGAAGAAGCTCTATTGCTTGAAATGTAATCTCAGGAGAGATTCCTCGCTATGCTTAGAATGACAATTCAGGTTGCCCTATTGAATCATATCACTTTCACGGAGCGAAAAGAATTATGCCACCACTTTCAATAATGATTAAACCTGCATCAAGCCTTTGTAATATGCGTTGTGAATACTGTTTTTATCACAATGTTACAGAGCTTCGAGAAGTATCTTCATTTGGTATTATGACAGAAGAAACTGCCGACAATCTCATAGAAAAAGCGTTGCACTTTGCCAATGGTGAAAGCGTTGTTTTTGCCTTTCAAGGTGGTGAGCCGTTGATGGCAGGACTTCCTTATTTTGAGTATTTTGTGAAAAAGGTAAAATCATCGAACAAACTTAACAGTCAGATTTTATTCAGTACACAAACCAATGGCACTCTCGTTACAGACGAGTGGTGCGAATTTTTTCATAAAAACAATTTCCTTGTAGGCTTAAGTCTTGACGGTAACTTCGAGCATAACAAATTCCGTGTTGACGCAAAGAGAGAAAACACTTTTTATAGGATTTTAGGTGCTGCTGAGAAATTTAAAAAGCATAATGTGGAATTCAATATTTTGACAGTTCTCACAGGCTATTGTGCCGACCACATTGATGAAATTTATAGATTTTTCCGTGAAAAAGGCTTTAAATACCTTCAATTTATTCCCTGCCTTCGACCTTTTGACGATAAAAGTGAAAACGAACTGTATATGACCACAGAGCAATATGGCGATTTTCTGATAAAATGCTTTAATTACTATGTAAAGGATTATGTGAGAGGGCAATATACAAGTGTCCGCTGGTTTGATAATATTGTGCATCAGTTTTTAGGCAATCCCACGGAACAATGTGGTATGTGTGGTCATTGTATGCATCAGTTTGTTGCCGAAGGCAACGGAAATATTTACCCTTGCGATTTCTACTGTACCGATGAATGGCTTTTGGGTAATATAAACGATGAAAAAGAGAATTTCGCCACTCTGGCACATAGTGAAAGGGCTATTGAGTTTTTAAAAGAGAGTCTTCCTGTTCCTGATAAATGTAAACAATGCAAATTTTATCCTGTATGTCGTGCAGGTGGTTGCAAACGAACAAGAGCCGACAGAGATTATTGCGAAAGCTATAAAAAATTCTTCTCATCCTGCCTGCCACTTTTCCGTGCATTCATAAATGAAAAGAAATAAATTTACATTTCCAAAAATACTTTGAACAAAAAGAATCCCACTTGTGTATGTGAACTGCCCCAATTTGTGCGGACAGCACAAAAAACACCCCCTATGGTGTTGAATATTAAATTTTAAGCAACAAACTGATTTCGTTTTTCAAGCGGAGTCAGTTTTGTTTTTAGTTGTATTCTTTCATTGTTGTAAAAATA
>JAZSDZ010000106.1:0-7021 GCA_045531435.1 Candidatus Fimenecus sp. | reverse complement strand
AATCATAGTAACGTCAACGAATGATGGAGGAGTGATACAACCGAAATGAACGTTGAAGCCGTGAGCGAACATAAGCATATCGCCCTCTTTAAGATTTGGTTCAATATCTTTCTTATACATATCAGCCTGTAATTCGTCGTTAATAAGAATCATAATGATGTCAGCTTTCTTTGCTGCTTCAGCTGCTGTGAAAACTTCAAAGCCCTGCTTTTCAGCCTTTGCCCATGACTTACTACCTTCATAAAGACCGATGATAACATTACAACCTGATTCTTTTGCATTAAGAGCGTGAGCGTGACCCTGGCTACCGTAACCGATAACAGCAATAGTCTTGCCATCCAATAAACCTAAATTACAATCTTCCTGATAAAACATTCTCTGTGCCATAATTTTTAATCTCCTATAAATAAAATAATATGTTGTTTGACATCTTGTTTGCGTTGTCATACAACATATTATATATGATAATATTAATTTGTCAATACTTTTTTACAAATAATTTTAAATTAATCAAAAGAAATTTTTTCATTGAGAACAGCGTGGTGCAAATGAATTGTAACAGCACTCTTAACACCAATGGAATTTCTGCTTTTAAGAAAATTCATAATCATAATATGGTCCTTGTAAGCTTCTTCAGCAATAACATCAAGATTATAATTAAGCTCAATAGTTTTTCTGATAGTATTTGTAAGAATAGGTAAGAAGTGACCTAAAAATTCATTGTGAGATGCTTTTAGAATTGCACCGTGAAATGCACTTTCGGACTCAATACGCTTGTCACCACGAGGGTCATTTTTAAGCTCTGTCTGACAAATTTCACCAAGTCGTAATATTTCTTCAATTTCCTCATCAGTTGCTCGTTTACAGGCAAGGGAAGCAGCTTCAGGCTCAAAAATAAGACGAGTTTCATATAAATCACGGAGTGTAACTTTTTTATTCAAAAAGTCATTTACATCAACATCTTGTGAATATTGGTCAATCTTTTCAGCAACATAAGTACCTTTACCTCGTTTAACCACAAGCACACCATTTGAAATAAGAGTTTTGATTGCTTCACGAAGAGTTGCACGGCTTATTCCCAATTCTTGAGAAAGTTCATTTTCATTGGGTAGTTTTTCACCATAATTATATTTGTGTTCTTCAACAATCATTTTTTTGAGTGTCTCTGCAGTACGTTGGGATAAATTTTCTTTCAACATTGTTTTCCCTCGTTTTCAAAATAATGAAACTAATATACACCATTGTTTTATAAATTGCAAATAAAATATTTGACCCACCATTTTAGGTGAGCCAATTTTTATTTTGTCTTTAGTTCGTAGTTTCTGCTTTTTAATACTTCAACTAAAGCTATATTATCTTTTATTTCATGGTCAAATAAAATTCCGCCTGTACCCAAATCTTCAATTTCGTGATAATCTGAACCCGATGTGACCAAAAGGTCATATTTTTTTGCCCACATTTCTGCAATATCATTACTTGAATTATGTCGTGGGTTACCATTGAAAATCTCAATACCATCAAGAAATTTTGGATTTGTTACCTTCATACCAACTCTGAATGGATGTGCCTGAAATACAAGAAAACCATTTTCTTGTGCTTCCTTATAAAATGTCCTGATATTCATATTGAGTAACTCAGGTGTGTTATAAAGAAATTCCTCAGTAATTCCATAAACAAGATAATCGTTATCACCCTCACTTGTTCTGAATCGAAGTTCCATACCTAAAAGCACAGGAATTCTTCCGTTAGCAGTTTCCTTAGCAGCCTTATAACCACGAAGAAAAAAATCGACCTTTTTCTTCCAAGGTAAAAGCTCACGACCATATTTCATATATGTTGATGGACTTAAATGGTCAGTAACAACAATTCCGTTATATCCTGCTTTGATGTATTCTTCAACTGCTACTTCAGCCTTTACATTAGCACAATTGCTGGTATTTTTTGTATGAAAATGCATTTCGTATAAAAATTTTTTCAAAACTCTTCCTCAATTCCATTAAAAATAATTTGTAATGTTATTATATACCTTTTAACAATTAAAGTCGATATTTTTTTACATTTTTATAATAAAATTCTAATTGAAAAATCATATAGAATGTATTAATATATATAGTAATGTATTTTTTTACTCGGAGGACAGTTATGTATTGCGATTGTAAAAACAAAAATGACCTTTCACTTCTTGAATCTTGTCTTGAAAAATATGCATTGGTTCCGGGAAGTCTTATTACAATTTTACAGAATGCACAGGAGATTTATGGCTATTTGCCTGTCGATGTGATTTTGCACATTTCACAGCGAACAGGAATTAAAGTAACTAAAATCATGGGTGTTGCAACATTCTATTCACAGTTCCGTTTAGAGCCTGTTGGCAAATATCTTATTATGCTTTGCCAGGGTACTGCATGTCATGTTAACGGCTCTTTGCAGATTGAAAAAACAATCAACGAATATTTAGGAATTAAAGACGGTGAAACAACAGAAGACGGACTTTTCACACTTAAAAATGTTGCTTGTCTTGGTTGTTGCAGTCTTTCACCCGTTATGATGATAAATGATGACACCTACGGCTCATTAACTCCTGAAAAAGCAGTTGCTATTTTTAAAGAGTTACAGGCAAAAGCAAGGGAGGAAGAATAATGAAAATCGCAGTCGGACAGGGCAGTTGTGGTATTGCTGCAGGGGCTATGGAAGCCTATGATATTCTTAACTCCACACTTGATTTACAGAATAATGAATTAACAGTAACAGGCTGTATAGGTATGTGTTACCTTGAGCCTATCGTTGATGTATATTCCGATGACGGACTTCACAGATTCGTAAAGGTCAATGGTGAAGTTGCAGAAAAAATTGCAGCTGCAATAAATTCAAATGATTTATCACAGGTTAAGAAATATGAAATCAGTGACGACGATAAACAGTTCCTCGATAAACAGACAAGAATTGCACTTCGTCATTGTGGTGTTATCAATCCTGAAATTATTGAAGATTATACAAATGATGATGGCTATAAGGCACTTCAGAAAGTAATCACAACAATGTCTCCTGAGGATGTAATCGAGGAAATCAAGGTTTCAGGACTTGCGGGTCGTGGTGGTGCAGGTTTCCCAACTTGGTTTAAGTGGAATGCTGCACGTCAGTCAACAGGTGAAAAGAAATACCTTATTTGTAATGCTGACGAGGGTGACCCGGGTGCGTTTATGGACCGAGCAGTTATCGAAGGTGACCCACATAACCTTATTGAGGGTATGCTCATAGGTGCTTATGCAATTGGTGCTACTGAAGCGATTGTTTATGTCCGCGCTGAATATCCTCTTGCTATCCGCAGACTTCAGAATGCAATTAATCAGGCAAAGGAAATAGGCTTTGTTGGTGAAAATATTATGGGTACTTCATTCTCCTGCGATTTCCGTATTAAAGCTGGTGCAGGTGCATTCGTTTGTGGTGAAGAAACAGCACTTATCGAGTCTCTTGAAGGCTCTCGTGGTATGCCTCGTCTTAAGCCTCCATTCCCTGCACAGTCAGGTTATTGGCACAAGCCATCAAATATTAACAATGTTGAAACCTTTGCAAATATAAGCTGGATAATCCTCAATGGCGGTAACGCGTTCTCATCAATGGGTACAGAAAACAGCAAGGGTACAAAGGTATTTGCTCTTACAGGAAAAATCAAACGAGGCGGACTTGTTGAAATTCCAATGGGTAAAACACTTCGTGATGTTATTTTTGACATTGGTGGCGGAATTAAGAACGATAAGAAATTTAAGGCAGTACAGATGGGTGGACCATCAGGTGGTTGTATTCCTGCCGAATTACTTGATACTATAATCGACTATAAAGCACTTTCAGCGACAGGTGCAATTATGGGCTCAGGTGGTATGGTTGTAATGGACGACAGTACTTGTATGGTCGAAATGGCTCGTTTCTTCCTTGACTTTACTGCAAAAGAATCTTGTGGTAAATGCGTTCATTGTCGTCTTGGTACAAAGAGAATGCTTGAAATTCTTTCAAGAATTACTGAGGGTAATGGCAAAGAAGATGACATTGAATTGTTAGAAGAACTTTGTCTTGCAATCAAGGACGGTGCTTTGTGTGGACTTGGACAGACAGCACCAAACCCTGTACTTACAACTCTTAAATACTTCAAGAATGAATATGTTGAGCATATTGTGGAGAAGAAATGTGCTGCTCACGAATGCACAAATCTTCTTAAATATGAAATTAATGCTGAAATATGTCGTGGATGTACTCTTTGTTCAAAGAAATGTCCTGTAAATGCTATCAGCGGTATAGTAAAAAATCCTCATGTTATTGATATAGATAAATGTATCAAGTGTGGTAATTGTAAATCAGTATGTAAGTTTAATGCTGTGGAGGTGAAATAATTGTGTATTACATTAACAATTGACGGTAAAATAATCGAAGCACAAGAGGGTATGACAATACTCAATGTTGCCACAGAAAACGGAATTAAAATTCCTAACCTTTGTTATGATGGCAGAGTTGAGCTTTATGGTGCTTGCGGACTTTGTACAGTTGAGGTTGAGGGCAATCCAAAACTTCTCCGTGCTTGTTCAACAAAAGTTACAGACGGTATGGTTGTACATACACAAACAGACAGAGTAAGAGCATCACGTAAAGTTGCACTTGAACTTTTACTTTCCGACCATACAGGTGATTGTGTAGCACCTTGCAGTAAGGCTTGTCCTGCAGGTACAGATTGTCAGGGCTATGTTGGTCTTATTGCAAATGGCGAATATACAGAGGCTGTTAAGCTTATTAAAGAAAAATTGCCTTTACCTGCATCAATCGGCAGAATTTGTCCTCATCCTTGTGAAAAGCAATGTCGCAGACAGTATGTTGATGAGCCGATTTCAATTGCATTTCTTAAAAGCTTTGTAGCTGATATGGATTTGTTAGGAGATACATTTATTCCTGAAATCGAGCCTGATACAAACAAAAAAGTTGCAATTATCGGTGGTGGTCCTGCGGGACTTACATCTGCATATTTTCTTCGTAAGCAAGGTCACAGCGTAACTGTTTTTGAACAGATGCCAAAAATGGGCGGTATGCTTCGTTACGGTATCCCTGAATATCGACTTCCAAAAGTAGTTTTAGACAAGGAAATTAAACTCATAGAAGATATGGGTGTAATGCTTAAAAACAATGTAAATATCGGTAAGGATATCACATTTGACCAAATCAAAGAAGACTACGATGCAACACTTGTTGCAATCGGTGCTTGGAACAGTAGCAAAATGCGAGTTCAGGGTGAAGACTTTGAAGGTGTATGGGGCGGTATTGACTTCCTTCGTGAGGTTGCACTCGGAAATAAGCCTCAAATCGGCAAAAATGTTGCTGTCTGTGGTGGCGGTAATACTGCTATGGATGCTTGTCGTGTTGCTGTTCGCCTTGGTGCTGAAAATGTATATGTTATTTATCGTCGTACAAAGGACGAAATGCCTGCTGACCCTCAGGAAATCCTTGAGTCAGAGGAAGAAGGCGTAATTTATAAGTATCTCACTAACCCTATCGAATTCACAGGTGAAAATGGAAAGCTTAATGGTGTAATCCTTCAAAAAATGGAACTTGGTGAGCCTGACGAAAGTGGTCGTCGCAGACCGGTTGCAATTGAGGGCGAAACAGAAGAAATTGCACTCGATTCAGTTATTATGGCAATCGGTCAGTATCCGAATCTCAGCGGATTTGAAAGTCTTGATGCAACAAGAAAAAATACAATTTCAGCAGACGAAAGCAGATTCACAACATCAATTGATGGTGTATTTGCAGTTGGTGATGCAACAAATAAAGGTGCAGATATTGCAATCGCAGCAATTGGCGAGGCTCAAAAGGCATCTGTTGTAATTGACAGATACTTAAAGGGCGAAATAGTAGGCTACAAAAAACCTTATTTCGTTGAAAGAGATAGCAAATCAATCGATTACTCAATATTCGAGAAATTCCCAAGGGCTAAAATGCCACATCTGACTCCTGATGACAGAAAAAACAACTTTAAAGAAGTGAATTTCGGTTTCAGCGAGGAAATGGCGAAGAAAGAAGCTAACCGTTGCCTTGAATGTGGTTGCCACGACTATTTTGAATGTAAACTTATCTCTTATGCAAATGATTATGATGTCAAACCATCAAGATTTGCAGGGGAGAAGCATAACAGAAATCAAGAAAATGCAAATGACCTTATAAGCAGAAATACTGATAAGTGTATTCTCTGTGGTCTTTGTGTAAGAGTTTGTGAAGAAGTAATCGGCAAATCTGCAATCGGACTTTTAAATCGTGGTTTCAATACTCTTGTTGAACCTGAACTCGGTAAGCCATTAAAAGAAACAGACTGTATCGGTTGTGGTCAGTGTGTTGCACTTTGTCCAACGGGTGCATTAAGAGAGAAAACATCATTTACAAAGAGTGTTCCGGTTAAAGAAAATTCAGTTGAAAGTATTTGTACAAGATGTTCAAATCTTTGTTCGGTTGATTTCCGTTACATCGGCTCAACTGTAACAAGAGCATTACCTGTCGGCAACGGAATTATCTGTAAGGGTGGTCGCTTTGGCGTACTTGAGAGCCAATCACAAACAACTGATTTTGATGCATTACTCAACTCTGATACAATCATAATTAGTGGTAAAGTTTCAACAGAAACAGCATTTGTCCTCAAAAAATATGCCGAAGAAAATAAAAAGCAAATTTTCACAACGGCAAAAGAAACAGATGCAAACTATTATGTAATTTCAAAGCTTAATATTCCACAGTATAATGGTGAGGCAGTAAATGTAATCAACACATCACCATATTACGAAAACGGCACTTTCTTCGATAAGTATGGCAACGAGAGAGTGCAAAATGCAATCCTTAAATCAGAAAGCTTTGCAGAGTATGTAAACAGTAAGCTCAATTCACCATACAGTGAATTAACTCGCGAAGCAATCAATGCAGTAAATGCAACCTCAACAGGCAAAGTTACAAACGAAGAAATCATCAACGCAAGTAAACTTTTTAATTAAATCAT
>JAZSDZ010000136.1:0-11100 GCA_045531435.1 Candidatus Fimenecus sp. | reverse complement strand
GCCTGTGATTTTATTAATAAGTAATGCACCAACGAAGATAATGAGAATACCTGCAAAATACATAAGAGGTCCAACCCAAGTAGCATCTTCAAAGAATGCACCTGCAAAAAGAGCAATAACCGGAAGCTTTGCACCGCAAGGCATAAAGGGTGCAAGCATTGCTGTTGCTCTTCTCTCGCGCTCGTTACGGATTGTACGACAAGCCATAACACCGGGAATTGCACATCCTGTACCGATTACGAATGGGATAATTGATTTACCACTAAGTCCAACCTTTTTGAAAATCGGGTCAAGAACAACTGAAGCACGAGCCATATAACCACAATCTTCAAGAAGGGCAATAAGGAAATACATTACCATAACGAGTGGTAAGAAACCGATAACTGCGATTACGCCACCGATTACACCGTCAACGAGAAGTGCAGAAACAAGTGGATTTGCATTTTCAAAGAATCCTGCAATCCATTCCTGAACACCTTCAAGAATACCAACAAGCCAATCTGCAATCCAGACACCGGGTCCTGCCTGTGAAATCCAGAAAACAAGGAACATTACAACTGCAAAGATTGGAAGTCCGAACCATTTGTTTGTAAGAATATCATCAATCTTATCCTGGAAGTTTCTATCCTTTGTAAATACCTTTCTCGTTTCAACCTGCTTTACAATTTTGTTTACAAATTCAAAACGCTTTTTATCAGCCTCAACAACTGTCTGCTTGTTTGTGATGTCAATAGCACTCTGAACATAAGGAGCTGACTGACCTCTGCCTGAAAGTTCAACTGCTGCCTTGACAACATCCTTAAGACCTTCAGCAGATGTTGAAATTGTTTCAATAACAGGACAATTAAGTGCTTTGCTTAATGCTACTGTGTCAATTTCTGTTTCTTTCTTCTCATTGATATCACTCTTGTTAAGTGCTACAACAACAGGAATATCAAGTTCAAGAAGCTGTGTTGTAAAGAACAAGCTACGGCTTAAGTTTGTAGCATCAACAATGTTGATAATAACATCAGGATTTTCATTCTTTACATAAGAACTTGTGATACTTTCCTCTGATGTGAACGGTGACATTGAATATGCACCGGGAAGGTCAACTGCAATAAGGTCAAGACTTCCGTCATAAAGGCTTTTCTTAATTGGGCTTTCTTTCTTTTCAACTGTAACGCCAGCCCAGTTGCCGACTTTTTCATTTTTGCCGGTCAAAGCGTTAAACATTGTGGTTTTACCGCTGTTGGGATTACCTGCTAACGCAATTCTCATAATAACATCCTCCTGAATTTATTTCATACTTAATTAAAAAATATATTTTGTTAGCAAAGGCTAACTAATTTATGAAAATTATTCAGTTCGCCTCGGCCATATCTGAATTATATAGATATTGCTTCAGCCAACTGATTGTCGATATTGTATCTTGAATCCTTAATTGATACAACACATCCGCCTTTTTTGTGAGCAACAACGGTTATAGGCTCACCTGCATAACAACCAAGCGAGAAGAGAAACGCATCAAGCTCATCATCATCAGTAATAATGTCCTTGATGATATATTCAATTCCTTCTTGTGCATTTTTAAGTGTCATAATTATCACCTGAAAGTTTGATAATTTTAGCATAGGCTAACAATTTTACTGAAATTATAGTTAGCCACTGCTAACCAAATATTATAATACACGAAATTTTATGGCTTGTCAAGGAAAAATATTACATATTACAAAAAAATACGCATTTTTAAGTGCGCATTTTATATTTGTTGTTAAATTTGAAATCCTCGATAATTTCTGCTGCCTGAATCGATTCGATATTGTAGTTGTTCATCTTGCTGACTAACAGCTCGACATCTGTAATATTATCTGAAATATTGCAGAAATATTTTCTGTTATTGTCATCGTAAATCAGCACAATACCGTAATTTTCCTCGTTCAAATCAGCTGATTTTATATTGCATTTCAAAACATAGTACCCCATATACATTCCCCTTTGTACGCGTTGCGTGTCATAATGACAACATTATAACTAAAATGTGTCAAATTGTCAACAAAATTAACGCAAAATCTTTGAATAATTGCAATAAGAAATAAATATAATAAGAATATCAGGGAAATGTAATGGTTTTTCAAAAAAGCACTTGACAAAAGCACATATTAAGTGTATTATATTAAAGCACTCTTGTGAGTGTAAAATTAAATATCGCGGAGTAGAGCAGTTGGTAGCTCGTCGGGCTCATAACCCGAAGGTCGTTGGTTCAAGTCCTCCCTCCGCAACCAAATCAGATACCACTATTGATACAATTTAGGTCAATGGTGGTATCGTTGTTTTATATAGTATTTAACCCATTTAAAAGAATTAAGCGTTGCATTTGGGATTTTATCGTCCCTTCTGCAACGCTTTTTATTGTTTATTAAGTTGATTAGCAAGAAAATCTCTCTAACCTATCGTTAAATTACTGATAATCGATTATTATCTGTCAAAAACAATTGTTTTGGTTTCGTTTGCAGCGAAGTCAACCATCTGTTGTTCTCCACCGTAAACACCGACATTGATAGTTTGTGCTTTATCACTTGTGATTGTGACAGTAACTGTTTTCTTATTCCATTCAATGTCCACACTTGCATTTGTTCTTGCTCTCAATCCTTTGATACTACCTTTATTCCATTCATCAGGAAGTGCAGGTAATGCTTCAATAATTCCAGTATTTGAATAGAGCATCATTTCATTGATTATACCAACAGTACCAATACTTGTGTCAGTGCAGAATACGCCCCAGCCATCGTGAGTATTATGGTCTGTCATCATTGAAGTGTAATAAATATTGTCACTCATCAAAGTGTACAGTGAATCATAAGCAGAATTAGCATTCTTAAGTCTTGCAGCAACAAGAGCTTTATGTACCCAGCCATGAGATGCTATGTCATCCTCACCCTGATTTTCTCTGTTACGGTTTTCAATGGCTTGGTTACAAGCATCTGTAAGTGTTTGATTACCCTGTGTTTCAAATGCAGGCCATGCCATATACAAATGGCTGATATGTCTGTGCTTGTTATTCTCTATATACTCGTCCATAGCCCATTCACACAATGCACCTGTTTCGTCATATTCGTATTCAGGAAGAAGGCTCATAAGGTTTTCCCACTTAGCAATTCTTTCTTCATATCCGTCTGATTTAACAACATTTTCCATTTCAATTGTCATTCTAAACCCATCTCTTGCAGCAGATATATCCATAGTTGCATTGGCGGTAATTGTTGAGTTGTATCCAACAGGGCAATTTTCAGGAGAATATGATGGAATGATAAGGTATCTTTCACCTTCATTCAGCTCTGTTTTACCTTCTTCGTAACAAGCTTTTCCGTTGACATCTGTGAAATATTCAGGTGTGCAAAGCTGGTCCCAGAAATTAGCCTGTTTGGTGAGCAACGGTAAGAGAATATCTTTTTCAAGGTCGAGAAGTTCACCGTTGTATTCGATTGTTCTGTTGCCATAACACTGCCAGAATTCGAATATTGGAAGAAGCATCCAGCTGGCACCTGCATTCCAATATTGGAACGGATACCATTTATCATATTCGACCATCATAGCACGGTCACCGTCAGTATTAACAGGAACCTGAATTGCATCTGTCATACCGTAAGTTTTTGCAGCATTTTCTTCCCAGTCAGGAATCTGCTTCAGCACAAATTTAATATAACTTTCACCAGCATCATACATATTGCCCGTATTCATACCTGACGACTGAAGATTTACATTGGCATCCATTGTGTAAATGCCTCGCCAACCTGAATTCCACTCACCTGTCCACATACCGCAAAGACGAGGGAATGAAGAACCTGAACAACAAATCTGTGCATATCGTCCCTGATTATATGCTCGTTCAACCATAGCAGTTTCAAGTTTATCACTTCTTTTTTGAAGTGCAATAAGGTGTTCGTTAGCAAAACTTTCGTTGTAGCCTTTACCTAACTCAAAATCAACTGCGTTAAACAATGCAGACTGTTTTTCTGCATGAGGTGCAAGTGCATCTTCATAACTGAATTTACCATCAACGGTATATTTCTCTGCAACAGATGTTGTGTAAGCATTGAGTTCATCTAAAAGTGCATAGTTTTCTGCATCTTTAAAGTCTTCAAATTTGCCCATATTATGGGTACGGTCAGATTTTGTAATAAGATAGACTTCAGATGCACCTGAAATTTTAATAGCAGCATTCTGTTCTTTTGCCACATTTTCACTATCGTTAGTACTATCGAGAACAACTCTTTCTTTTTCACCACCAACAACAATAACTTTTGTAAATCCACAGTATCCACCATCTTTTAATTCGCTGTTTTCATAAGATGGATAGTGTGCAATTTGCGCTATATATGTAGCGTCATCATCAACAAGTTTCTTATACTGCATATTGACCTCGTCGCCTCTGCCAAATCCTCGCAGTGACCAACAGTCATCAAGTGAAAGTGTCATATTGATTTTTGAACCGATATTTGATTTTGTAATCTTAGTAATCGTTACATTATCTTCACGGGAAGAGAATGTTGTTCTTTCCCATGTGCCACGGATATCGGTGTATTTTACTCCAACTTCTGCAGTCTCATAATCTGTCCAACGGATATAGTCGCTGTAAAGGTGCTCTTTCATGTTAAATCTTAAAACATGAGCAGGATGGAAAGCATAAGAAAATGTTCTGTTTCTGCCATTTACATCCCATGTGTCATCATAATTTATTACAGCCTGTCTTGCATCGTGAAGTTCACCTGTAACCTCATCAGGTGTATATCGAGGGTCGTTTGATGGCATAAGAAAATTGATATTCTGATAAATATGAGTGTCGTTATATGGTGAACCTGAACAAACAACACCATTTTCGCCATTACCGCTGACCATACCGTCAAACCAACTTATACTGTCTTCAAAATTGTTTGCATAAGCTACAAGTTCTGTATATTCAGTTGCAAAACATTTTGTATGGTCGTTTTTAATCATATTTACATTACCTGCCTTAATAAAATTCACCGTGCCTGGGATTAGTCCGCCCTCCAACACTAAACACAAAACAATACTGATGATAGACCTGATTTTAACTATAAATTTTATCACTGTCTTTCTCCCTTCCCTAATGTTGTATCTACTAATTTAATAATAACATAAACTAAGATTAATAAATACGACATATTTATCTAACAAAATGTCGTGTTTCCGAATATAAAAGTATGATAATATAAGCTTATAAATAGAAGTATTATTTTCATATACATACAGAAAGGAAGAAAACTATGCTTTATGCTATTAAAACTATCCTTGCAACTCTTGTTGCTCTTTGTCTATCAGTCACATCATTTATCGGAAATACTATAATTCCTGAAAAAGTTATGACAGAGTTATATGTCAGCACAACTGGAAGTGATGAAAATATAGGAAGCCACGACAATCCTTTTTTGACTATCGAAAAAGCACAGCAAGAAGTCAGAAAAACAAATGGAAATATGTCTGGAGATATTATCGTTCACATTACAGATGGTACATATGTTTTGGAAAATCCTCTTGTATTTGACGAAAGAGATAGTGCAACAAATGGATATTCTATTAAATATATTGCAGATGGTAATGCTGTTATCAGTGGTGGTCAGGAAATTGAAAATTTCACTTTGTTTGATGCAGAAAAAAATATTTATTCTGCAAAAGTTCCTGAGGGCTTTACATTCCGTCAGTTATATGTAGATGGCGAAAAGATGACAAGAGCAAGAAGCAACACGGATTTTTCAACAAGAATAGTTGGTGCTTCACGCTTTGACGAAAACGGAAATCTTATTCCTGAAAACTTAAACTACGGTGGTGAAGATTCATTAGTTCCTGCAGCATACGGTGAAATATATCTAAATGCCGATGAGTTCCAGAATTTCAACAACCTTACAAAAGTTGAACTTCATATTCTAACAGCATGGGTTAAAAATGTGCTTCGAGTTAAGTCTGCTGTTACTGAGGGTAACATAACATCTATTAGAATTCAGGATAACGAAAGTTCTTTAATTTTTAACCGAATGCATCCAAATATAGACGGTTATTCTCATATGAGCACTCACGACTTTGTTTACTATATTGAAAATGCCTACGAACTGATTGACACCGATAAAGAGTGGTATTTGGATGAAAGCACAAACACAGTTTACTTTAAATCACCTGAAAATATGGATATGAATTCTGTGTGCGTAGTTGCCCCAAGGCTTGAAAATCTTGTTACAGTAAATTCAACAGATAACAGTAAAATCAAAAATCTGTCTTTTGAGGGAATAACTTTCCAATACAGCACTTGGAACTTACCAAGTGAAAAAGGTCTCGTTGATGTACAAGCAGGTATGTTTGCAAACTACTGTATTTTCAAAACTAATGATATGGGTGTTTTAAGACCATCTGCTTCCATATATGTTGCCAATACTGAAAACTTCACAATGAAAAACTGTACTGTGGAAAATATGGGTGCTGCAGGAATTGACTTGCACTTCGGCACGAAAAATTCTCTGATACAAGACAACCTTATTCAGAACATCAGTGGAAACGGAATTATAATAGGCAAATTCGTCGTTGATGAAAATACAGATATCCACGTTGTATATAACCCTGAAGACGAATCTGATATTTGTACTGATGACAGAATCGTAAACAATCGCGTTTTACACATAGGTACTGATTATGAAAGTTCTGTTGGCATTTGTGCAGGTTATCCAAGAAATATTCTTATTGCAAACAATGAGGTAGCGTATGCACCTTATACAGGCATATCAGTTGGTTTCGGCTGGTCAAATGCTGACAATGCAATGAGAGATAATCGAATATTAAACAATGAAATCCATCACACAAGTCAAATTCTCTGTGATGCCGGTGGTATTTACACTCTTTCAAAACAGCCAAACTCTGAAATGAGTGGCAATTACATTCATGATATTGTTTTACCTGAATGGGCAGACTACGGTACAAGTGGCATATATATGGATGAACAGACCGAAGGATATACAGTAAAGAACAATGTGCTTGAAAATGCCTGTGGAGTTGGAATGAACCGTGTTGGACATAATGACTATCAGCACAAAACAATGTATATAGATGCTAAACGTAATTTTAAGATAAAATCTATAATTAAAAATGCAGGTGTTATTGACAACTTCGATACATATTCAAAGTTATTCTATTAAAATTCATTTCTAATCAATAAACCCCAGGGTAAAGACACACTTTTACCTTGGGGTCTTTTTATGCGACATAAGTATTTGCAAAATGTCGTATTTGTTGTATAATGTAGTTGGTGATAATTATGATTACATTCAAGTGGAATGACTTTGATTTTACCTTGATTCAATTAGATAAAGGCATTTTTAAAAATGACATGGCAGGTCACAGCCACGCAAAAAACAGTTATGAACTGCACTATATTATCGATGGAAAAGGTACACTTAACACTGACAGCAAGGTGTACGCTCTTTCAAAAGGTGACTTTTTTGTTACAGGTCCTAATATATATCATCAACAGTCAACCAATCCACAAAACCCTTTGACGGAAATATTTATTTACCTTCAGGCATCGGAAAAGAAAACCAATGATGCACTTGTTTCGTCTTTTTTGTCAACACATTTTTATTTTTCAAAACATGAAGAAATTCAAGTAATTTTTGAAGAGATTTTAAATGAAAAAGAAAATGAACTATTTGGATATACAAATGCAATAAGTTCAATGTTACAATTATTACTTCTTAAAATTACACGACTTTATATGCCATCTTTGGCATCTTTTCCGGATAGCAAAGATAACTTAAATGATAGACGTTTTATAACAATTGAACATGCCTTTATAAACGATAATGGTTCTCTAACACTTTCAGAGCTTTCTAATTTAATCGGTGTTTGCGAAAGACAAACTCAAAGGCTTTTACGCAAATATTACGGATGCTCTTTCCGAGAAAAAAAGGCAGAGTCATCAAATATAAAATAACTGAATTAAAAATTACGAAAGATATCAGTTATTGCCATTGATGCTAAATCAGATACCACTATTGATACAATTTAGGTCGATAGTGATATCGTTGTTTTATATAGTATTTAAGCCATTTAAAAGAATAAAGCGTTGCATTTGGGATTATGTTGTCCCTCTTGCAACGCTTTTTTAGTAACTATTAACTTTAGCTTGGATAACAATTAGTTTTATCATCCGACAGATACAAGCTCTGCTGGGTTAGTGGGTAAAGCAAAGATATTTTCTCCTTTGCAATCCAAACCTGTTTTTGAAGTGCTGAAGAGTTTAGCTTTACCGTTTACGAATTCATAAACACTAAGTGTGAAGTCTTTACCCTCTTCTTCATTGTTTACGCTGAAAATACAAACATAGCTTTTTCCGTCTGCTGTTTTAACATAATACGGTTCAATATATGCAAACCACTCTGTTTCATTTTCTAATATTTCGGAGTCTATACTGATGCTGTGACAAAATCTGGTATCATCATAATCACCCGAAACGATAAGTTCTTCAGCTTTTTTATCACCTGTAATATCGGTGTAAAATGGTGTTGATACAGGCAGACTTACAATATACTCATCAGGCACGATAGTATATTTTTTAATAAACAAATCGGGATATTCTGCAAAGGTTACAGTTACAACCTGAACACCAAAATTGGTTGGAGCAATATCACCTGCATTGAAATAGAAAGTTACACCGTTGTAATCAAGAGTCCATGTGATACTGTCCTCAGGGGTATTTTTAAAATACTCACCAACAGCAGTATCACCGAAAGGCTCATCTTCACCTATACGGCTCATAATCTCTTTTTCAACAACTGTGGGGATTTTTGAAGTGTCCGTAAAAACATCTGCAAGACCGAGCTCTTTTCCGCTTTCGGTATCATAATTGATTCCGTTGAAGGAGCGTGAGCCTTCTGTGCCGTAATCTTCAAGGATACTTACTGCAATACTGTCAGCACGTCTTACCTGAACATCAAGAGTTGAACCATAAGTCGAGAAGGACTCACTATCCTTTTTAAATTCTTCCATAGCAAAAGTGATGTAATTATCCTTCTCATCTTCCATTGCTCGTTTTCTCATAGCAGAAGTTTCCGAAAGAGTTTTTGCAAGTAGAGGATATTGTTTCTCCATAGATTTATCAAGAGTAACATCCGAATATTCACTTCTTACGAGCATTGTAGAAGTATCTTCATACCACTCATAATGAGAAATGTATTCCTTATTAAGAGAAAGAACTTTTATTTCATCCTTTATGTTTTCATTGGAAGTCTGTGTTGTTGAAGAATTGTCCGTTACGTTTTCATCGGGATTATCCTTTTCACAAGAAGCAAAGCAGATTACAATACATAATGAAAGAAGAACACAAAGGGTTTTTTTCAACTTATTCATATTCATTAAAATCCTTTAACTGTGAATACAACAACCTCTGTTGCTGATTTATCTTCACGTTCTTCTGTCATAATTGTGATGATGCTACCATCAGAGAGTAATGCTGAATTACAGAACCAAGGATAATTTGTGCTGAACAAATCTCCGTCAGAAATTTCAGCAACAAACTTACCATCGTTGTCCCAAAGAAGAACATCTCTCATATTGCCGTCAAATCCGATATATCCGTTTGCACTCTTTGCCATAAATGTGATACTGCCAAGACCTTCGCCTTCGGCGTCACACAATGTTTTCTGTAATTTGCCGTCCGCATTATAAATGAAAACCTTATGTCCGCTGTCATCTGCTGCACTACCACATACATAAATGTTATTTTCATCAACATTGAGATGCATAATTGTTTCAACTTCTTTAAAGTTCATTGGAACAGAAGTGTATGAATCACCATTGAATGTTACTTTGCTACATTCATTTGATGTAAAGTAGTTAATACCCCAAGCTCCTGACGGATGCATTGCAAGATTGTCAATATCTTCATAAGTTGTGGCAATTTTGTCATTTTTAATGCAGATGATGTCATTCATTGAACCGCTGAGCCAGAGTGTACCGTCACTTGTTGCTTCAACACTTTCATAATCATCTTCAGGAAGTTCTATTACTCTATCAAAGGCTAATGTTCCGTCCACCAATATACATTTTCTCAATTCACCGTCAACAAGAAGATAAATGTTGTTGCCAACTGCTGCAACTGAATGGTCAAATGTTTCAAATGTAGAAATGTGCTCATCAAGTTTTATCCATTTTGACTGTATATTTAATGAACCTGCTGTTGCACTCTTATCTGTTGCAGAGAAAGGTGTTCCTTCCCATTCCCAAGGACCATCTTCATTACCTATGTCCTTAAGATTAAATGTTATACCGTCAAGAAGTGCCTGAATATGAGCATCGTTGATGTCAGTTGCGTCAAACTTGACATAAACCATTGCGTTTGCACCTTCAATACGGTTAAAATAAACGAGAGTTTCTTCGCCGTCATCATACTTAAGAAGGTCAACACCGCCGATTTTAACAGTTTCATAAGCCTTATTTACTTCATATTCGTACTGATTGAAGCCGTAATAAACAAGGTCTTCACGGAAATCGTAAGGTTCGTCAATTTCAACGCTGACTGTTGCCTCGATTAAGTAATATTCTTCATCTTCGGGGTCAAGAACCTGAAGAACAGCTTTGGAGTACTCCTCTTCATTCTTGAAGTCTTCTTCGATATTTTTCCAACCGTCACTGAGTCTAATCTCGAAGAATGAGGCTGTGATGTCTGCATCGCCTGAAAGCTGTTTTGTATCGTTTGGTTTTTCAGGATTTTTATCACCGCAAGCTGCAAGTGAAAACAGCATTAAACATGCAAGAATAATTGCAAATATTTTTTTCATAATAACATCTCCTTTACTTTCTTATGCCCAAGGGTCTTCCTCTACAGGTACACGGATATCTGCAAGGCATTGAATTTCAACAAGGAACCATTGTCCTGTTGAAGGCTTCTTGCGAAGTTTCATCGGTCTTGGGTTATCCGCACCACCACTCTGAACATAGAGTGTTGCCCAGTTTTCGTTATCAAAAGAATACGGATTTTCAATAACCGTTATTTTATAAGGAACATTTGGTTTGTAACTATTCTGTGGAGTTGCACCCTCAAAAAATGAACGTGCTTTA
>JAZSDZ010000118.1:0-25551 GCA_045531435.1 Candidatus Fimenecus sp. | reverse complement strand
GGGATGATTGTTTTTTGTGTTGCAATAAATATTCAATTCTGCTACAATAATATAAAATAAACCCAAAAGGAAAATTTGTTATGAAGACTTATAATCTCAACGGACAATGGAATATGACTCGTGTTGCAACGGGGGATAAATACGAAGTATCTGTCCCATCTGACAACTATACTCAATTACTTGAATTAGGTGCTATTCCTGACCCGTATTACAAAGATAACGAGAAGTTAGTTGAATGGGTTGGTCGTGAAGACTGGACTTATGAAAGAACATTCACACTCGCAGAAGATGACCTTGAAAATAGAAAGGTTTTGCTTGTGTGCAAAGCCCTTGACACACTTTGCGATGTATATGTGAATGATGCACTTGTCGGTAAAGGTGAGAATGCACATCTCAAATATGAATTTGACATTAAGGATGTGGTAAAAGCAGGGGATAATACTCTTAAAATTACATTCTTTGCGCCAACAACTTATGCAGAAAAGAAACAGGAAGAAAAACCAATTCCAAAGAATTGCAACGGTACTGACGGTGCTGCATATATCCGTAAGCCACATTGTCATTTCGGTTGGGACTGGGGTCCACATCTTCCACTTTCAGGTATTACTGACGATATCTGGGTAGAATGCTTCGACAATCGCCTTACAGATGTTGAAATTAAGCAGATTCACGAAAATGGCAAGGTAACAGTAAAAATTAATCCTGTTGTTGATGGTGTTGGTGATGTAACTGCTAAAATTATCTACCCTGACGGTACAGAACACTCAATTGAAAACAATGAAATCGTAATTGAAAATCCTGAACTCTGGTGGACAAGGGAGTTATCAGGAAAAGAAAAACAACCACTTTATACAGTAGTTGCAACACTTGGCGATTCAGTTATTACAAAGAAAATCGGTCTCCGCACAATTCGTCTTGACCGAAGTAAGGATAAGTATGGCAATAACTTCTGCTTCTATCTCAATGGTGTTCCCATTTTCGGTAAAGGTGCAAACTGGATTCTTCCCGACTCATTAATGGGCAGAGTAACAAAAGAAACTTATGATTATTACATAGATTCAGCACTTTCTGCAAACTTCAATATGCTTCGTATCTGGGGTGGCGCATATTACACACCTGATTATTTCCTTGAACAATGCGACGAAAAAGGTCTTCTTATATGGCAGGACTTTATGTTTGCTTGTCTTATGTATCCATTCTATGAAGACGATTTCCGTGAGAATGTATTAGCTGAAATGAAATATCAGATAAATCGTATTAAATCTCATCCTTGTCTTTGCCTTTGGGGTGGAAACAACGAGATTGAAACAATGTTTGCATATATGCCTGAAACAATGAAAATTGTTCAGTGGTACAAAAAATTCTTCTATGAAATTCTTAAAGATTTAGTAGCAGAGCTTGACGCTGATACACCGTATATTGAAACATCTCCAATTGGTGAAAGCTTCCGTAAAGGTGTAACGGGTGATGACCACGGTGACACCCATATGTGGACTGTATGGCACGGTCAGAAACCGCTTAACTATTACAGAACAAGACCTACTCGTTTTTGTAGTGAATTTGGTCTTGAGTCGCTACCTTCAATGGACGCTGTTCGTCAGTTTGCTGAAGAAAGTGATTATTATATCACAAGTGATATTTTCAATTCTCACCAAAAGTGCAGAAACGGTAACAGAAAAATGCTCTATTATTTGCTTGAAAAGTACTACGAGCCTGAAAAGTTTGAAGATTTAATCTTTATGACAAATCTCATTCAGAAGGAATGTATTGAAGATGCCACAGAACATTGGCGTCGTCATCGTGAGCGTTGCAATGGTTCACTTTTCTGGCAGTATAACGACTGTTGGCAGGCTCCATCCTGGTCAAGCGTGGACTATACAGGCAAGTGGAAGGCACTCCAGTATGCTGCCCGTCATTTCTTTGAGCCTGTTTGTATTTCAATTGAAGAAACAAGCAAGGACTATAAGGTGTATATTCTCAACGATACATTGACTGACCGTAATGTGAAGGTAAGTATCTGCATTTCAACTCTTGATGGCAAAGTTTTATATGAAAACAAGAATACTTGTGACTTGTCAGTAAAAGTAGGCGCTAATTCAAGAGTAATGTTTGAAAACGGTAACATTTCAGGTGACAAGAAAAATATGTTTATGTCAGTAAAACTTTTTGAAAATGACGTTCTCATTTCAGAAAGAACAAAAATCTTTGTTCCTGACAGGGATTTGAAGATGACGGCAGGAACAATTCAGAAGTCAGTTACTTACGAAAACGGTGAAATTACAATTAAAATGGTATCACCGGTATTTTGTAGAAGTGTTATGGTTGATATTCCTGATTTTAAAACACCATTTTCTGACAACTATTTTGATTTGATTCCGAATGAGGAAAAAATCGTGACTGTAAAGGCAGACAAGTTGTATGATGTTACAGTAAAATCCCTTGCAGATATTCCTGTAAAAGGCTCAAAACTCAAAACAGCACTTTTCAGAGCAAAATTCTTTGTTGAGCCTGAAAATCTTGCAAACTGGTTCTATTATTCTGCTAATTGATTAACTTGACACTTGTTGAACAATAGGGTAAAATAGTTTGTCGAAAGGATGATATTCATGAAAAAAGTTATTGCTGTATTATTAGTTTTGGTTATTGCTTTGCTTTCTTTCAGTGCTTGTAACAAAAAGGACAAAAACGAACCTGATAATAATTACAAGCCTATGGAAGAATTCAATGAAGATAAGTTGAAGGAAACCTGGAGTGCTGGTGAGATAACATTTGCAAATGGAAATAAAATCACAATTCCATGTACTGTTGGTGAATTTATTGAAAAATCAGGCTTAAAAACAGGTGCTGCTGCACAGTATGAAAACAAGCCTATCGCACCTGACCAGAAATTTAATTTGACTCTTAATGGTGATGACACTCAGGTTAAGATTAGTTGCGAGAATAAAGGTAAAACTGAAGTGAGCTACCTTGACGCAACTGTTACAAACTTTAATTTCTTCTATGGTAAACAGGGCAACAGACAGATTACAGTTGCTGCAGGACTTACAGTAGGCGTTACAAGAGGAGATGTTGAGGCTGCACTTGGCATTCCTGAAGGCAAAACCTCAGAGGATACATTGTACACTTATATACACGAACCTGAAAAAGGAGAAAAAATAAGATTAAGTGTTTCATTCAATTCAAGTGATATTGTAAATGCAATTACATATAAGGTTGGTAAATAAAAAAGGTAATGTAAAAAAGTGCAGACCGTAAAAATTGTATATGACAAGGGGGTTCTTCAGGTAATTTTGCCTGTAAGAACCCCCTTTGAATATTTAAAAACGATAAATACCTGAAAATTTTATGTTTTTTACTGCTAACACAATCCTATACAAAAATCGTCTTCTACGGAAACGATTTTTACTTCTTTTATTTCACCAACAACACCATCTGCTATTTTAACAGGTGTATAGTTAGCAGTATATCCGAAATAAACATCATCTTTCTGCTTTTCTTCAACTAAAACTGAAAGGTTTTTTTCAATCTGGTCATTGAGAAATTTGTTTCTTATTTCATTTGCTACAACTGATAATTCACTGACTCTTTGAGCTTTAACACATTTCTCGTTTTGTTCATTCATTCTGTCAGCAACAGTACCGCTTCGACGAGAATAAGGAAAAATATGAATTTTTTCAAATCCCACTTTTTTTGCAAATTCCTTTGTGATTTCAAAATCTTCATCATTCTCGTATGGAAATCCCACCATAATATCCGTTGTAAGTGTACAGTCCTTGAATTCCTTTCTCAATTTCTGACACAAATTGAAATACTCTTCACTTGTGTAGTGGCGATTCATTTTTTTAAGGATTTTATCACAACCACTTTGTAATGAAATGTGGAATTGCGGACAAAGTTTTTCACATTTTGAAAGCTTTTCAATCATATCATCGGTGATATGGTCAGGCTCAAGTGAGCCTAAACGGATTCTCTTAATTTTTTCATTTTCGCTGACAGCAAAAACTGCATCAGCAAGTGTAAGGTCACTTCCTTTGCCATAAGCCGAAAGGTTAATGCCGACAAGGACAATTTCACTATAACCGTTGTCAGCCAATGCGCTGACTTCTTTTTTTATGTCATCAACAGGCTTCCAACGGACTCTGCCTCTGGCTTTTGGAATGATACAGTATGAACAGAATCTGTCGCAACCATCTTCAATTTTAAGAATTGCACGTGTTCTTTCTTTAAATGTACTTATGCCTGACGATACAAGTGGCTCACCACTTTCGTGTTGCTCCATATATAATGTTCTGCAACCTATTGCAAAGTGGTCATTTAATGCTTTTACAAGCAGTTTGTTGTTTTTATTGCCAAGAACAATATCAGCCTCAACAAGCTTTTCTGCCATTTCAGGAAAGGATTGTGGCATACAGCCTGTCAGTACAATTGTGCTGTCAGGATATTTCTTCTTGTAATGACGAACACATTGTCTTGTTTTTCTGTCACTCTCACTTGTAACTGTGCAGGAGTTGACAACAAAAATATCAGCATCACTTTCAATATCTGTGACTTCATATCCGTTAATATTAAGTTGTTCACGCATTTCCTGAGTTTCGTATTGATTTACCTTGCACCCAAGAGTGTGGAAAAATACCTTCATAAAATCACCAAAAATTATTATACCACATTAATTATTTTTTTCATATACCAATTTGTCTATTTCATATACTTTTTTGGAGGGATATGAATGAAAAAAGTTTTAAGTGTTATTATTTGTACAATACTTGTACTGTCAATGAGTGTTGTCGCTTCTGCAAATGACGGACAGCTGATAGCAGAATCATTGTCAGCAAAATCAGCAATTTTAATGGAAATATCAACGGGTAAGGTTCTTATGGAGCTTAATCCTGACGAAAAGCTTTCACCTGCATCAATAACAAAGGTTATGACAATTCTTCTTACATTTGAAGCACTTGATAAGGGTGAAATCGCCCTTGAGGACAAAGTAACCACAAGTCAAAACGCATCTTCAAAGGGCGGCTCACAAATCTGGCTTAAAGAAGGTGAGGTAATGACTGTTCACGAATTGTTGAAGGCTACGGTAATTGCAAGTGCCAATGACGCCTGTACATCTCTTGGTGAATATATTGCAGGAGATGAAATGTCCTTTGTGACTATGATGAATGAACGCGCAAAAGAGCTTGGAATGAACAACACCTGCTTTGAAAACTGTTCAGGACTTGATGATACGGTTACAAATCATTATTCTACTGCACGAGATGTGGCAATAATGAGCTGTGAGCTTGTGAAACACGAAAAAGTGAAGGAATATACCACAGTCTGGATGGATAGTCTTCGTGGTGGTGAAACACAACTTGTCAACACAAATCGTCTTATAAGATATTATGATGGCGCAACAGGTCTTAAAACAGGCACAACATCTAAAGCAGGTTATTGTGTGAGTGCTACTGCTTGTCGTGAGGGAATGGAGCTTGTTGCCGTTGTCCTTGGCAGTGACAACAGTAGTGAAAGGTTTGAAGATGCGAAGAAAATGCTCAATTGGGGCTTTGCAAATTATTCAATATATCAACCTGAAATTGACAAATCACTTGTTACGGATGTAAATGTGCTGTATGGTGAAACAGAAACAATCAAACCAATTATTGAAAATCCGAAACCGATACTCATTTCAAAAAGCATGAAGGACAAAATTCAACAGAGAGCAGATATCTGTGTTGATGTTGAAGCACCTGTTGAAAAAAATCAGACTCTCGGAAAAATTTATTTTGAAATTGATGGTGAAAAAGTGGGGGAATGTTCAATTTTAAATGAGAAAAGAATTGAGAAAAGAGGCATAATGTTTGTCTTTTCACTTTTATGGTCATCATTTGCAAAAAAATAATAAAAATCTATTGAAAAAAATGTGGTTTTAGGGTAAAATATTAAAAACACTATAACAAAAAGCGAGGACTAATTCAAAATGGCGTTAAAACTTAACGATAATTATGTTAAGAATTTTATTTCAGAAGATGAGATTAAGGCTATGGCTGATGCTGTGGACGATGCTCATCAGAAAATTCATAATAAAAGTGGTGAGGGTGCTGATTTCTTAGGTTGGGTTGACCTTCCCGTTAATTATGATAAAGAAGAATTTGAAAGAATCAAGAAAGCAGCTCAGAAGATTAAATCTGATTCAAAGGCACTTGTTGTAATCGGTATCGGTGGTTCATATCTCGGTGCTCGTGCTGCTATTGAATTCTGTACATCACAGAATTATAATCTTATTTCAAAGGATACTCCGAATATTTACTTCAGCGGTAATTCAATCAGTGGTAACTCACTTTCTGAGCTTGTTGATTTGGTTAAGGATGATGATTTTTCAATCAACGTTATCTCAAAATCAGGTACAACAACTGAACCTGCAATTGCTTTCCGTATTTTCCGTGACCTTCTTATCAAGAAGTATGGTGCGGAAGAAGCATCAAAGAGAATTTATGTTACAACTGATAAGGCTCGTGGTACTCTTAAGAAATTTTCTGATAAAGCAGGTTACGAAACATTCGTAGTGCCTGATGATGTTGGCGGCAGATATTCAGTTCTTACTGCAGTTGGTCTTTTACCAATCGCAGTTGCAGGAATTGATATAGATAAAATGATGCAGGGTGCAGCTGATGCTCGTGAGGCTTATAGCGTTTGTGATATAGAAAAGAATGATTGCTATAAGTACGCAGCACTTCGTAACATCCTTTTAGGTAAGGGTAAAGCAGTTGAACTTATGGTTGCTTATGAACCTGATTTCACAATGATGAATGAATGGCTCAAACAGCTTTTCGGCGAAAGCGAAGGTAAGGATGGCAAGGGTATTTTCCCTGCAAGTGTTATTTGCTCAACTGACCTTCACTCAATGGGACAGTACATTCAGGATGGTGTCAGAATGTTGTTTGAAACATCTGTAATGTTCACAAAGCCCAAGAGAGAAGTTGTTATCGAAGAAGATGAAGTTAATGCTGACGGTCTTAATTTCCTTGCAGGTCAGACTATGGACTTCGTTAATCGCAGAGCATTTTTAGGAACTGTCCTTGCTCACGTTGATGGTGGTGTTCCAAACATCGCTATCGAAATTCCTGAGATGAGTGAATATGAATTCGGTTATCTCGTTTATTTCTTTGAAAAGGCTTGTGCAATTTCAGGCTACATTTTAGGTATTAATCCATTTAATCAGCCTGGTGTTGAAAGCTATAAAAAGAATATGTTTGCTTTACTTGGTAAGCCCGGTTATGAAGCTGAAAAAGAAGCATTGTTAGCAAGAATTAAGTAAAAAAGGGAAATGACCACCCTTGTGGTGGATAATAAATATATAGGAGGAGATAATATGATTTCTCTTATTATCGGTAAAAAAGGAACAGGAAAAACAAAGGTACTTGTAGAGCACGTTAACGATGCTGTTCATGTATCAAGTGGTAACGTTGTATGTGTTGAAAAGGAAACAAAACTTACATACGATGTAAACTATCGTGCAAGACTTATTGCAACAGATGTTTTTGGAATTTCAGGTTATGACGCATTCTACGGCTTCTTAAGCGGTATCTGTGCTGGTGACCATGACATTACTGACATTTTCGTTGATGCAACATATAGAATTGCAAATGACACAGACAGAACTGGTGACGCTCTCGCAGCTTTCCTTGCAAAGGTTAATAAGCTTTCAGAAATTTCTGATACAAAGTTTACTTTCACAATTTCATCAGAGCCTGAGGACCTTCCTGCAGCAATGTTTGAATATTGCGAAAAACTCAACTAATTTTTAAATTAAGAATAAGGGCGGGAGCTGTCGTCGTAAGGTGACTGAGGGGTTCCCGCCGTTTTTCTGTAAAATAACTTATTTTACTTGCAATTTTCACAAAAAATCTTTCCATTTTTTGTTGACAAAAACGAATTAAAAATATATAATATTTAACGCATGTGATGAGGAATGTTTTATGAATATTCAACTTGAACAGATTTTTAATCTTGAAGGCTCAAAAAAGGAGTTCGATTTCTGCTTTGAACCAGAATACTCACTTTCTGACGATATTTCACTTGACGCACCGGGTATTGCGGTTAGTGGTAAAATCGAGAATAACACGGGAATTGTGTCGTTGTCAGCAAGTGCAAAGTTTTCAGCAACCGTGGTTTGCAGTCGATGTGCCGAGGGCTTTAAGAAAGACTTTGAGATTGATATTCAGCATTTACTTGCTAACAATCTTGAGAATGACGATAATGATGAATATATCGTTGTTGAAAATTCCATGCTTGACTTATCTTCATTAATATGTGAGGATATTATCTTTTCATTACCATTAAGATTTTTGTGTGATGAAGAGTGTAAGGGACTTTGTTCCAAATGTGGTAAAAATCTTAACGACGGTCCTTGCGACTGTAAAAAGGATATTGACCCACGAATGGCAGCGTTACTTACGTTGCTAGATGATTAGTTAATATTTATTATTTTATATAAGGAGGTGCCCCACATGGCAGTACCTAAGAGAAGAGTTTCAAAAACAAGAAGAGATAAGAGACGTTCAAACGTTTGGAAGATGACAGCTCCTGAGCTTGTTAAGTGCCCAAATTGCGGTGGTTACAAGAGACCTCACAGAGTATGTGGTGAATGCGGTCAGTATAAGGGCAGACAGGTTGTTGCTCTTAAAGAAGAAGCTTAATTTATCTTAATTTTAATTAAGGCGGAAAGAACGATTTCTCTCCGCCTTTTAGTCTTGCTTAAAAAGCAAAAGAAAGTAGGTGAATGTTTTGTCAGTAAAAATAAATGGTGTAAAGCCTACATCTATCTGTGCCTTAAAGGGCATTACAGCAGGTGACGAATTGCTTAAAATCAATGGTAACGAAATAATGGATGTCCTTGACTATGATTTTTATATGACAGAACAGGATTTGACACTTACTTTCAAGTGTAAGGACGGAAAATACAAGGCTTTGAAGGCTGATAACACAAATTGCGGACTTCAGTTTGAATCCTATTTAATGGACAAGCAACAGCATTGTAAAAATAAATGTATTTTCTGCTTCATTGACCAGTTGCCAAAGGGACTCCGACCAAGTCTATATTTTAAGGATGATGACAGTCGTCTTTCTTTTCTTTTCGGCAATTATATTACACTTACAAATATTTCCGAACACGAAATTGAGCGAATTATTAAAATGCACATTAGTCCCATAAACATTTCTGTTCATACAATGAATCCTGAACTTCGTGTGCAGATGATGAAGAATAAAAATGCAGGTAAATGTCTTGAAATAATTAAGAGATTTGCTGATGCCGGTATTCAGATGAACACTCAGCTTGTTCTTTGTCCACACATCAATGACGGTGACGAATTAAGATACAGTATAGAGCAGTTGTCTGCACTTTATCCTGCTGTACAGAGTATTGCAGCAGTGCCTGTGGGACTTACAAAATTCCGTGACGGACTTGAAAAAATTGAGCCATATAACAAGGTGACAGCAGGGGAAACCATTGACATAATTGAGGAGTATTCCAATAGATTCCGTAATGATTTTGGTGTGGGACTTTGTTATCCTGCTGATGAGTTTTTCATAAAGGCAGAAAGAGCGTTGCCGTCTGCCGAATATTACGACGGATATCCGCAGATTGAAAATGGCATTGGTATTGTCCGTTCATTCTTTGATGATTTTCTTGATGAAATGGAATATTCAGAAGAAAAACCAACTAATAAAAATGTTACACTTGCGACAGGTGCTGATTTTTATCCATACCTTTGTGAACTTTGCAAAAAGGCAGAGAATAAGTATGGCATAAAAATCAATGTAAAAAAGATAATCAATAACTTCTTCGGTGAAACTATAACAGTTTCAGGGCTTATAACAGGCATCGACCTTTATGAACAGCTTAAAGATGTTGATTTAGGTGAATATTTACTGTTGCCAAGCTCAATGATTAGCGATTACACAAATCATACTGAAAACAAAAATAAATTCCTTGACGATATGACTGTTGAGGAGTTGGAAGAAAGATTAAACACGAAAATTATTCTGACTAACGGTGACGGAGGTCAGGTTTTAAGAGATATTCTGGGGGTGAAATAATGGCAAAACCCGTTATAGCAATCGTTGGTCGTCCCAACGTTGGTAAAAGTACACTTTTTAATAAGCTTATAGGCAAGCGACTCTCAATCGTTGACGATACACCCGGTGTAACCCGAGATAGAATTTACGGTGACTGCGAATGGCTCGGTCATGAGATGTTGCTCATTGATACAGGTGGTATTGAGCCATATTCAGACGATATTATTTTGTCACAGATGCGTCGTCAGGCACAGCTTGCCATTGATAGTGCCGATGTTATTATTTTTGTAACTGACGTGCGTACAGGTGTTGTGGCTACTGATGAAGAAGTTGCAACAATGCTTATTAAGAGCAATAAGCCGATTATTCTCTGTGTTAATAAGGCTGACTCATTGGGTGAGCCACCTGCAGAGTTTTATGAATTCTACAATCTAGGTCTTGGTGACCCTATTCAGGTTTCTGCTGCACACGGTCACGGTACAGGTGACTTGCTTGACAAAGTCCTTGAATACCTTCCTGAAGAAACCGAAGCTGAAGAAGAAAACGATACTGTAAAGGTTGCTGTTATTGGCAAACCAAATGCAGGTAAATCTTCACTTATCAATAAAATCGCAGGTGAAGAACGCGTCATCGTTTCAAATATCGCAGGTACAACAAGAGATGCAACTGACACATATATTGATAATGAGCATGGCTCATTTATGTTCATTGACACAGCAGGTCTCCGTCGTAAAAGTAAGGTTGATGACCAGATTGAAAAGTATTCAATTATTCGTGCGAGAATGGCTGTGGAACGCGCAGATGTCTGTGTTATTATGATTGATGCTGCAGAGGGCTTTACAGAACAGGATTCAAAGGTTGCAGGTATTGCGCATGAGCTTGGTAAAGCGTGTATTATTGCAGTAAATAAATGGGATTTAGTGGAAAAAGACGGCCAGACAATGGACAAATACCGTAAAAAACTTATGGTCGATTTTTCATTTATGAGCTATGCTCCGATTATTTTTATTTCTGCAAAAACAGGACAGAGAATTGACCGACTTTTTGAACTTATTAAATTCGTTGACAGCCAGAATGCTATGAGAATTTCAACAGGTAAGCTCAATGATGTTTTGGCAAATGCAACTGCTCGTGTTCAGCCACCATCAGATAAAGGCAAACGCCTTAAAATTTACTATATGACTCAGGCGTCAACACGACCACCAACATTTGTGTGCTTTGTGAATAATAAGGACTTGTTCCATTACAGCTATCAGCGTTACATTGATAACCAGATTCGTGAAGTTTTCGGTCTTGAAGGTACACCAACACGATTCGTTATCCGCGAACGCGACAAAAACAACAAAAAATAATTCGCAATTCGTAATGCGTAATTTGTAATTGTAGGGGTGATTCACGAATCACCCTTTTTAACAATTCTCAAACATTTTAAAATCATTTCAAAAACAATTTCCATATAAAATACAAACGGTATATAGGAGGAGTTTAGAAATGTATAAGACAATTTTAGTAATTTTAGCAGCAATGCTCTTTGGAATTGCAAGTTTGTTAAAGTTGTGTTTTGTTATAATAAAAAAATTATTGAAGTGTATATTAAGTATTTAGATTATTGCTATATTTTCAAAATATTAACAAACTGAAAATTATGTGTAAAAGGGACTTTTTGAGTCCCTTTTTTCTTGCCATTTATAATGTAATATGTTATAATCAGTTGATTATATAGTGAGGTAGTATGTCATGATAATTTTAGGTATCGACCCCGGCTATGCAATAGTCGGTTGGGGTGTAATTGACTACACGGCAAATCGTTTTCAGGTAATAGCTTTTGGTGCAGTTACAACTGAGGCAAAAACACCATTTAATGAGCGACTTGAAATGGTATATGACGGAATACAGGACATAATTTATAAATATAAACCTGATGCTATGGCAATCGAAAAACTGTTCTATAATACCAACGCAAAAACAGTTATCGACGTTGCACAGGCAAGGGGAGTCATTAACCTTGCTGCACAAAAGAACAGCCTGCCGATTTTTGAATATACACCTTTACAGGTGAAACAGAGCGTTGTGGGATACGGCAGAGCAGAAAAAAAACAGGTTCAGGAAATGACAAGGGTTATTTTGAATCTTGAAAAAATTCCAAAGCCTGACGATACTGCTGATGCACTTGCAATGGCAATCTGCCACGCGCATGCAAGTGGCTCACTTATGGGAAGATTAAACAAGTTGAAATAAAGGAATTTTATTATGATTTATTCAGTAACAGGAAATGTAGTTGACTTTGATGCTAATACTGTCTGTGTTGATGTGAATGGTGTTGCATTTCGTTGTATGACTACTCTTACAACTTCACAAAAATGTGCATCAATGGGAATGAAAGTCACTCTTTACACATATTTAAATGTCAGGGAAGATGCGATGGAACTTTTCGGATTTTACGATAAAACTGAAATGGATTGCTTCAAAATGCTCATTACAGTTAACGGTGTAGGCCCTAAAATGGGACTTGCGATTCTTTCGGAAATGACTCCTGACAAAATCGCATTGAGTATTGCATCAGGTGACCACAAAGCACTTACAAAGGCAAATGGTGTCGGTCCTAAACTTGCACAGCGAATTTGTATGGAATTAAAGGACAAAGTCGGAAAAACTATGGGTGCGACTGCTTCGTCAATTGACCTTTCTGCAGTCAGCTCAACACTTGAACATTCAAATACTGCTGAGGCTGTTGCAGCACTTGAAATGCTCGGCTATTCACAGAGTGATGCAAGTGTGGCTGTAAGCAAAATTAATTCATCACTTTCAGTTGAAGAAATTATTAAACAGGCATTAAAAATGCTTTCATTGGGTTAAGGAGGATTTAAAATGGATTTCGATAATGAAAACAGAATAATGACTCCGGGATTTACAGAAACTGACCACGATATTGAACTTTCGTTAAGACCGAAATGCTTAAATGAATATATCGGGCAGGAAAAGGTTAAAGAAAATTTAAAAATATATATTGAAGCAGCAAAAAACAGAGGGGACACTCTTGACCACGTTTTACTTTATGGCCCTCCGGGCCTTGGTAAAACTACTCTGGCAGGTATTATTGCAAATGAAATGGGTGTACAGATTCGTGTAACATCAGGCCCTGCAATTGAAAAACCCGGTGACCTTGCCGCACTTCTTACAAATCTAAACGATGGTGATGTGCTTTTTATTGACGAAATTCATCGTCTTTCCCGTGCAGTTGAAGAAGTCCTTTATCCCGCTATGGAGGATAATGCTCTCGACATTATCATTGGTAAAGGCCCGTCTGCAAGAAGTATCCGTCTTGATTTACCAAGATTTACTCTTGTTGGTGCTACAACCCGTGCAGGTCAGCTTACCGCTCCGCTTCGTGACAGATTTGGTGTTATTTTAAGACTTGAACTTTACACTCCCGAAGAATTGTCACAAATTGTAAAGCGAAGTGCAGGAATTCTTGATATATATGCTGACGATGGTGGTGCATTGGAAATTGCATCCCGTTCCCGTGGTACACCTCGTATTGCAAACCGACTCTTAAAACGAGCAAGGGATTTTGCTCAGGTTATGAGTAATGGTATAATCAGTGAGGATAATGCAAAAATAGCATTAGGCAGAATGGAAATTGACGAAATCGGTCTTGACAATATTGACAGACTTATGCTTACAACTATGATTCGTAATTTCAATGGTGGTCCTGTTGGACTTGAAACGATTGCAGCAACAATAGGTGAAGAAGCAGTTACTATCGAAGATGTTTATGAACCATATCTTATGCAGATTGGTTTTTTGGCAAAAACACCTCGTGGCAGAGTTGTAACACCATTAGCTTATAAACATTTAGGGTTAGATAGTCAGACATCACTTTTATAAGGAGATTGTTTTATGGGCAGACTTTTCGGCACTGATGGTGCTCGTGGCATCGCAAATACTGAACTTACTTGTGAATTATCAATGCAAATAGGCAGAGCAGCCGCTGTGGTGCTCAGTAAAAATCTTAATGGTAAAAAGCCAAAGGTTCTTATAGGAATGGATACCCGTGCGTCGTCGCAAATGCTTGAAAGTGCTATTACAGCGGGTCTTTGTTCAGTTGGTGCAGATGTTTTACAGTTAGGCGTTGTGCCAACTCCTGCAGTGGCGTTTTTAGTCCGTGAATACAACTGTGATGCAGGTGTTATGATTTCTGCATCTCATAATCCTTGTGAATATAATGGAATTAAAATTTTTCAGTCAAACGGCTATAAATTGCCTGATGAACTTGAAAATGAAATCGAAGAAATCATACTTGATAATGTGATAGAAATTCCAACACCAATAGGTGGTGAGGTTGGCAGAGTGTCGAGAGCAGATGATGCCGTTGCTGACTATATTGAACATCTTTTGTCAATAACAGATATGAGTTTTGAAGGCTATAAAATTGCCCTTGATTGTGCAAATGGCTCATCAAGTGTTTCAGCAAAGGAAGTTTTTACAAGACTTGGTGCTGATGTGGTTGTTATAAGTGCAGAGCCTGACGGCGTGAATATAAATGAGAATTGTGGCTCAACACATCTTGAAAATCTTCAGAAATATGTTATAGAAAATAACTGTCATATGGGCTTTGCCTTTGATGGTGATGCTGACAGAATGTTGGCTGTTGACCATACAGGTGAATTTGTTGACGGTGATAAATGCATCGCAATTTGTGCAAAGCATATGAAACAACTTGGAAAACTGAAAAAAGATACTGCCGTTGTTACTGTAATGAGTAATATGGGATTTTTCAGATTTTGTGAAGAAAACGGAATTTATTGTGAAAAAACCAAGGTCGGTGACCGTTATGTGCTTGAAAATATGGTATCAAATGGTTACAGTATCGGAGGTGAGCAGTCAGGACACATTATTTTCCTTGAACACGCAACAACAGGTGACGGACAACTTTCTGCAATTCAGTTACTTGCAGTTGTAAAAGATACAGGAAAAACACTTAAAGAACTTGCCGATGAAATGGAAGTTTATCCACAGGTGCTTATAAATGTCCGTGTTTCAAACTTTGGTAAAGCACAGTTCCCTAAGGATAAAGAAGTACAGAATGCAATAAAACAGGTTGAAGAAAAATTAGGAAATGACGGAAGAATTCTCGTTCGTCTTTCAGGTACAGAGCCACTTGTCCGTGTTATGCTCGAAGGTAAGGATTTAGATAAAATTAATGAATTGGGCGAAAGTGTTGCTCAGGTTGTAAGGGAAAGGTTAGTATAAAATGCGAGTTGCCGATAATTGGAAGGATTATGAACTTATTGATTGTTCTTGTGGTGAACGACTTGAACGCTGGGGTAATATAACTTTAATTCGTCCCGACCCACAGGTTATATGGAAAACAGAAAAGAAAAATCCATTGTGGAAAAAAGCCGATGCGATTTATCATCGTTCACAGACAGGTGGCGGTAATTGGGAAATCAGAAACAAAATTCCTGATTTCTGGACAATAGGCTATCGTGACTTGACTTTTAATATAAAAACAATGGGCTTTAAGCATACAGGTCTTTTCCCTGAACAGGCTGTAAACTGGGATTTGACTGCTGAAATCATTAAAAATGCAGGTCGTGAGGTTAAGGTGCTTAATCTCTTTGCATACACAGGTGGTGCTACCGTTTCTGCACTTAAAGCAGGTGCTTCTGTATGCCACGTTGATGCTTCAAAGGGCATGACACTCTGGGCAAAGGAAAACGCATTTTCATCAGGTGTTGCTGATAAGTCTGTTCGATGGATTGTTGACGATTGTATTAAATTCGTTCAGCGTGAAATCCGTCGTGGAAATAAATACGATATTATCATTATGGACCCACCATCATATGGCAGAGGTCCGGGTGGTGAGGTTTGGAAGCTTGAAAATGAAGTTTACGGCTTTGTTGAGCTATGTAGTCAGGTTTTATCCGATGACCCGCTTATGGTACTTATAAACTCTTATACAACGGGACTTAGCCCATCCGTTATGGAGTACATACTTGGTTCTGTTGTGAAAAAGCGTTATGGCGGTAAAGTAACAGGAAGTGAAATAGGACTTCGTGCTACTGAAAACGGACTTGTGCTTCCTTGTGGTGCATCAGCAATTTGGAGTAAATAATGAGTATTATTGAATTTAAAAATGTAACATTCCGATATGATAGTGACGACGAAAGTGTTGTTTTAGCACCTGCCGTAAAGGATTTTTCTCTCACAATCAATGAAGGCGACTTTATGGCAATACTTGGTCACAACGGCTCGGGAAAAAGCACGTTGGCAAAACTTGCAAATGGTCTTTTAATTCCTGAAAGTGGTACTGTTTTAGTTGACGGAATGGATACAAAAAATGAAGATGACGATATAAAAATCAAACAGACTGTGGGCGTTGTTTTTCAGAATCCCGATAATCAGATTGTTGCAACAATCGTTGAAGAGGACGTTGCATTCGGTCCTGAAAATCTTGGTGTTGAACCATCTGAAATCCGCAGACGAGTTGATGAAGCATTAAAAATCGTCGGTATGTATAAATATAAAAATCACGAGCCACACAAACTTTCAGGTGGTCAGAAACAGCGTGTCGCAATAGCAGGAATTATTGCTATGGAGCCTCGTTGCATTATTCTTGACGAGCCGACAGCAATGCTTGACCCTGAGGGTAGGCGTGATGTGATGAATGCCATTAAACGACTTAATCGTGAGCTTGGTATTACAGTTGTTTTTATCACTCATTATATGGAAGAGGCTTGTGAGGCTGACAGAATTGTGGTTATGGATGATAGCCGACTTTTGATGGATGGCACACCGAAAGAGGTTTTTGCAGATACTGAAAAAATTCGTAGCATCGGTCTTGATGTGCCACAGACATGTCAACTTGCAAAAATGCTTAGACAGGACGGATTAAATCTTAAAAATGACTTGTTGAGCATTGATGAATTTGTAGAAAATATAGATGTATTATTGAAAGGTCAGTAAAAATGTCCCACCTTAAAACCGAAAATTTAACATATGTCTATGGTGAAGGCACTCCATTTAAAATCACCGCACTTGACAATGTGAATATAGAAATAAATAAGGGTGAGTTTGTAGCCGTAATCGGTCATACAGGCTCCGGGAAAAGCACCCTCGTACAGCATCTGAATGGACTTCTAAAGCCAACTGACGGCAAGATTTTTCTTGATGAAAAAAATATCCACGATTCAAAATCAACACTTTACGATGCTCGTTTTCGTGTAGGACTTTGCTTTCAGTATCCCGAATATCAGTTGTTTGAAGAAACTGTATATAAAGATATCGCTTTTGGTCCGACAAATATGGGACTCTCAAAGGGCGAGACTGACGAAAGAGTAAGAAATGCTGCAAAATATGTTGGTATTCCTGATGAAATGCTTTTAAAATCTCCGTTTGACTTGTCAGGAGGCGAAAAAAGACGAGTGGCAATTGCAGGTGTTATCTCAATGGAGCCTGAAATTCTCATTCTTGACGAGCCTACAAGTGGTCTTGACCCAATGGGCAGAGAGAATATTCTTTCCCTTATTAAAAATTATCGTGATAAGACAGGAAAAACAGTCTTTATCGTTTCTCACAGTATGGATGATGTTGCCCGTTTTGCAACTAAGGTCATTGTGATGAATGACTCAAGAGTTGAAATGGTTGGTACTGTTGATGAGGTTTTTGAACGTGCATCAAGGCTTCGTGAAATCGGACTTTCCGTGCCACAGATTACTGAAGTTTTCATAAAACTTCGTGAGATGGGTTATCCTGTCAGCGAAAAAATATATACAGTTGAGCAAGGCTATCTTGAACTCAAAAAACTTTTTGAGGGGAGGGGCATATCTTGATTAAAGATATAACAATCGGTCAGTATTTTCCCTTTGACTCGATAATCCACCGACTTGACCCTCGAACAAAGCTTCTTTTTACCATAGCTTTTATAATCACGGTTTTTATATCAAACAATTTTGTTTCACTTTTATTCAGTTTGCTGGTATCAGTTTTAATAATAGGACTTTCAAAAATTCCTGTCAAAACTGTAATAAAAGGCCTGAAACCAATATTGCTTGTAGTTATAATAACCTCTGTTTTGCAAATCACTTATGTAAAAACAGGAATTACCCTTATTGATGTGTGGAAAATTCATATTACAAGCGGTGGTGTTTTAACAGCCGTTTTTATGGCAATCCGTATTTCTCTTCTGATTGTTATGAGCACAATGCTTACTTATACAACATCTCCCACATCATTGACGAATGGTCTTGACAGACTCTTTTCACCATTCAAGAAAATCGGCATTGATTTTCATATGGTAACAATGATAATGACAATTGCTCTCCGATTTATTCCTACACTTATCGAAGAGGTTGATAAGATTATGAGTGCACAAAAAAGTCGTGGTGCATCCTTTGACCAGGGAAATATTATCAAAAGAGCAAAAGCCCTTATTCCTTTGTTTATTCCGTTGCTTTTCAATTCTATAAGACGAGCTTATGAGTTAGCAAACGCAATGACCTGCCGTTGCTATAATGGTGGCAAGGGCAAAACTACTATGAATGCACTGAAATTTACTAAAAACGATTATATGTCATATTTTGCTATGATAATATTTATCGCGTTGGTAGTGGTGCTAAACATTTTCTGTGGTGAATATAATGCGGAATTTACTTTTAACTTTAAGGTATGATGGTACTTCTTTTCATGGTTGGCAGATTCAGCCCAATGCTGTAACAGTACAGCAGGAGCTTTGTAATGCCTTTAACAATTTAAGTGGAAAAGATGAAAATATTATAGGTTGCAGTCGCACTGACGCAGGTGTACACGCTAATATGTTTTGCTGTAATGTAAGAACAGAATGTAGCATTCCTGCCGCAAAAATCCCTGATGCTTTGAATTTTTACCTTCCATCAGGAATTTCAGTTTTCGATTGCAAAGAAGTGGATTATGACTTTCACGCAAGATATGATTGCAAGGGTAAGGAATATATCTACTTAATATATAATGGCAGATACAGAAATCCTTTCTATGAAAACAAGGCAATGTTTTACCCTTACGAAATTGATTCTGAAATGCTTGATGAACAGGCAAAAGCATTTATCGGTACTCACGATTTTTCTGCATTTTGCAGTGCAGGTAGTGAGGTTGAAGATAAAACAAGAGAAATCTACGATTGCAGTGTTTTGAGAAACGGTGATTTAATTGAAATTCGTGTCAGCGGAAACGGATTTTTATATAATATGGTGCGAATTATTGTTGGAACACTACTTGATATTCAGCGTGGAAAAATTCCAAAAGACAGTATCACTGAAATAATCAACAGTCATAACCGTGAAAATGCAGGTGTTACGGCAGAGGCTTGTGGATTGTATCTCAATAAAGTATTTTATAATTTATAATGCGTGGTGATAAATGTGGAAGAAAGAAAAAATACAAGACAGACAAATACGCAAAGACCGGTAAAAAAGAAAAAAAGAAAGCGTGTTACCATTACTGCTAAAAATGCAAAAAGATTGAAGCTACTTGCGATTATCCTTGTTGTGCTTCTGCTTATTATTCTCGCAGCGGGACAGTTTGGTGGTGTTACCTTTGCAACAATAGGTGACCATATCCGTACATCAATTGCAGGATTTGGTGCAGGTGATGGTTATCCTTACAGAATGAACGGCTTTGAAATAAGTGATGCAAATGTTACGAACTCTGACTTGCTTCTGGTATATGATGATACAGTAAAGGTTCTTGATTCAACGGCAAAAGAGCTTTCAAATCTTCCTCATTCATACGACCATCCTATATTGAGCACCAACAGTGGCAGAGCGCTGATTTACGATGTAGGTGCTAAAAAATTCAGAGTACAGTCAAAGACAAAAGTGCTTTATGAAAAAGAAATTCCATATATGATTTTGACAGGTGCTATGGGTAAGGACGGTTCCGTTGCAATTGCATCAAGAGGAAAAGATGTACAGAGTATGCTTACTGTGTATGATGCAAAGGCAGAAGAGGTTTATGTGTGGAATTGTGCAAAGGAAAACATTATTTCCTGCGATGTTTCTGATAACGGTAAATATTTTGCTGTGACTGTTCTTGGTGTCAATAATGGTTCAGTTTATTCCAAGGTACATATCTTCAATAAAAATGATGATGAGCCAAAAGCAACCTTTGAATATAAGGACACTGCAGTTTCTTCAGTTCAGTTCTTATCAAACGAAACCTTGTTTGTATTCGGCAAGAATGTTTGTGAAATTATAAAAGGTGATGAAGTAAAAGAAAAAATTGATGTTTCTGTAAACACACCATATAAGCTATACATTTCAGATAACAATACAGCAGTTCTTGTGCTTTCAAAATATTCAAGTACAACACAAAAGATTATCAAGGTATTTAATAAATCAGGTTCTGAACAGTTTACACAGGAGATTGACGGACTCATCAAATCCGTTTCAACCGATGGTAAATATACAGGTGTATTAACTGATGAAAAAGTCCAGATTTTCAATAATCGTAACGGAAAACTCTGTGGCTCGGCTGATGTTAATACTGACGCAGAAAAGGTTATGATTTCAGGCAGAAATACATACGTTTATTCAGTGGATAAAATTGATAAATATTCCTCTGTCAGCGATAACAAGGAATAATTTATAAGAGGTGAAAATATGAGTATTATTTTAGATGTTATTCTTATTACGGTTTTCGCAGCATTCGTATTTACTGCGGCAAAAAAAGGCTTTATGCTTACTTTACTTGAGCTTATCGCTGTGATTGTTGCACTTGCTCTGTCATATCAATTCAGTCCTACTGTTGCACAGGCGGCATACGACGGAATCGTAAAGGACAGTATGATTGAAACAGTAGAAGTTCAGCTTGATGAAGGTCTTAATATATCATCATCAACAGCACAGGCAGAGGTTATAATTACTGCAATTCCTGATTTTATGGTGGATTTTGCAACTTCAGTTGGTGTTGATTTGGAAACTGTCAAGGCACAGATTTCTTCAGAAAAATTCTCTGCAGAAAATCTTGCAACAGAGCTTGTTGAAAAAATTGCTCAGCCTATTGTTGTCGGCGCATTGACTGTGGTTTTCTTTCTTCTCCTTTCAGCAGTGTTGCTTTTCGTACTTAAATGGTTGGCACAGATTTTATCAAAACTCTTTAAATTACCGTTAATCGGCACAGTGAATAAAGTGCTTGGTGGTGTGCTTGGCGGATGTAAGGGTGTATTGGTTATAGTGTTTATTTGTACATTCCTTGAAATTCTTTTCTCAAATGGCGACAATGAAATCGCTAATGCAGTCAATAATTCATATGTTATAGGCTTGTTGGATAATGTAAACCCATTTATGAAATCTTTGAAAGAGATATTTTAATTAAGGAGCGTAAAATATTATGAGTGAAACAAAGAAAACATTAAAGGAGAATTTAAAAGAAATTTTTGATGGTTGTCTTACAATACCGAATCTTATTTCTGTAATCAGAATTTGCCTTATTCCTGTAATTGCTGTCCTTTATTATGAAGGCTATATCTGGTGGTCAGTTTTTGTAATTTTCATTTCAGGCTTATCTGATGCGGTTGATGGTAAAATCGCAAGAAAATTTAATCAGGTATCAAATCTTGGAAAACTTCTTGACCCTGTTGCAGATAAACTCACAATTTTTGCACTTGCAATCGTTCTTTTCCTTAAATTCAAGGAAGCACAAAGTGAATCAATGCAGGCATTTGCATGGGTATTCTTACTCTTTATCGCAAAGGATATTATTATGATTTTAGGTAGTGTTGTACTTATCGCACTTGGTACTCGTCCTGTTGCTGCTGAAATCTGGGGCAAGCTTGCAACATTTGCATTTTATGCAGTAATGGTTGTAATTATTGGCTTTGGTCCTGAAATTGGTGCAATCAGTGCATACTATCCACAATACACAATTTCTGAAGCACTTATGTTTATACTTGTTGTAATAGCTGTTGTTTTGACATTTATTGCATTCTTCAGTTATTTACCAAGTGCAATCAAACAAATAAAAGAGAATTCAAAGAAAAAATAATCAAAAAGAGGATATACAATGAACAAAAATATGATTTGCTGTAAATGCAAACAACGACCTGCCGTAATCTTTATTACAAAGATGGAAGGCGACAAAACTACAAATGAGGGCTTGTGTATCAAGTGCGCTATGGAAATGAATGTTGGTCCGATTAAACAGATTATGGATAATATGGGCTTAACTGAAGATGACCTTGATGATATGAGTGAACAGATGGAACAAATGATGGAAAATATGGGTGATGATTTCCAGCTTGGTGGTGCATCAACATTTCCGTTTATGCAGAATATGGGTATGATGCCTATGGATGTTCCTGAAGAAAATATCAAAGACCTTAATGACGATAAAAAACCAAATAACAAAGGCAAGAAAAAGCAAGGAGTAAAGAATGATAAGAGAAAAATGCTTTCTCTTTATTGTACCGATTTAACTGCTCGTGCAAGGGAAGGCAAGCTTGACCGAATTATTGGAAGAGATACTGAAATTGCCCGTACAATTCAGATTTTATGTCGTAGAACAAAGAACAATCCTTGCCTCATTGGTGAACCCGGTGTCGGTAAAACAGCAATTGCAGAAGGCCTTGCACAGAGAATTGCTGACGGTAATGTTCCTGCAAAACTTATGGATAAGGAAATTCACCTTCTTGACCTTACTGCCCTTGTTGCAGGTACACAGTTCCGTGGTCAGTTTGAAAGCCGTATAAAAGGCCTTGTTGAAGAGGTTAAGAGTGAAGGAAATATTATTCTCTTTATTGACGAGGTGCATAATCTTGTGGGTACAGGTGATGCAGAAGGCTCAATGAACGCTGCCAATATTTTAAAACCTGCTCTTTCCCGTGGTGCAATTCAGGTAATTGGTGCAACCACATTCAACGAATACAGAAAGCATATTGAAAAGGATGCTGCTCTTGAGCGTCGTTTCCAGCCTGTTAAGGTTGAAGAACCATCAATTGATGACACATTCAAAATGCTTGTTGGAATTAAAGGCTATTATGAACTTTTCCACCGTGTACAGATTAGTGACAATTTAGTTTATAAAGCAGTAACTCTTTCTGAAAGATATATTACTGACAGATTTTTACCTGATAAGGCAATTGACCTTCTTGATGAGGCTTGTACTTGTGCAAATCTTCGCAACAAGGCTATTAGTGAAAACGAAATAAATGAGAAGAAAATCGCAACCCTCAAAAAAGACCTTGAAGCGTTGGAAGAAAAAATTGCAAATCCTGAAAAGGACGAGGACTTAAACCCTGTGTATGAAGATTTGTACAGAACAAAGGGTGAGCTTGCTGTTTGCGAAGGTAAAGCACCTGAACTTCAGGAAAAGGCAAAGGATAACAATGTAACTGAAGAAGATTTGGCAAAGGTTATCAATCTCTGGACAGGTATTCCTGCAACTAAGGTTGTTGAAGGTGATATTAACAGATTAAAGGGTCTTGAAGACAGACTTATGGAAAATGTAATCGGTCAGGACGAGGCCGTTAAACTTGTTGCAAATGCAATCAAGCGAAGCAGAATTCAGTTGACACTTCAGAAACGACCTGCATCATTTATTTTCGTAGGACCTACAGGTGTCGGTAAAACCGAACTTGTAAAACAGCTTTCAATGGAGCTTTTTGATACTCCTGAAACACTTATCCGTCTTGATATGAGTGAATTTATGGAGAAACATTCAGTTTCCCGTCTTATCGGCTCACCCCCGGGATATGTCGGTTATGACGAGGCTGGTCAGCTTACTGAAAAAGTAAGAAGAAAGCCATATTCAATTATTCTTTTTGATGAAATTGAAAAAGCACATCCTGATGTAATGAATATTCTTCTTCAGATTCTCGACGAAGGCAAAACAAATGATGCTCATGGCAGAACAGTAAGCTTTGCAAATACAGTAATTATTATGACATCTAATGCAGGTAGTCAGAAGGCTGAAACATCATTAGGTTTCGGCAAAAGCTCAAAGGATATTTCTAAAGAAAAGGTTCTTAAAGCCCTTAACGAATTCTTAAGACCTGAATTTATCGGTCGTGTTGACGAAATTGTTGTGTTCAATCCTCTTGACGAAGAAGATTACAAGAAGATAGCAGTCCTGATGATGAATGAAATGAAAACAGTCCTTAAAGACAAGGGCATTGAATTCATTTATGACGACAATACACCATCAGCAATTGTTTCCAAGATGGATGGTAATGTGCGTGGTGCCCGTGACCTTCGTAATGTTATAAGAAGAAATATCGAAGATAAGGTTTCAACTCTTATGATTGATAACGCAGGAGTTGCAATGATGAAAATACTTGTATCATCAGTGGATAACAACATCCAAGTAACATTTGAATAAAAGTAAAAGGACGGTAGAATTAAAACTACTGTCCTTATTTTTGCACCCAAAAGTATTCACAGAATATAATGAATACAGGAGGTGCTATATGAATTCAATTGTCATAATGGCGCTGATAGCAACGCTTGGTACGTGGTTTGTAACTGCTCTTGGTGCAGCAAATGTAATTTTCTTCAAATCTATCAATCAGAAAGCATTGAATTTTATGTTGGGTTTCGCCTCGGGAGTAATGATTGCAGCAAGTTTCTGGTCACTTCTTCAACCTGCAATAGAAAGAGCAGAAGAAATTTCAAAAATACCTGCATATTTTGTGGCAACCATGGGCTTTTTGCTTGGCGCTATATTTATATGGGTGTCTGATAAGACGGTTTCCTTTGCACGAAAAAAAGTAAATAATTCAAAAGGAAAAGACAATGAAAGTCTTAATCGCATTATAATGTTGATTTTGTCAATTACACTCCATAATATACCCGAAGGGTTAGCAGTAGGCGTTGCATTCGGTGCATTGAATGGGTATGAATGTACAACGGAAAGTCTGATGGGCGCAATTTCAGTTGCTGTGGGAATAGGCTTACAGAATTTTCCTGAAGGAGCAGCCGTTTCGATTCCCTTGAGAAGGGAAGGGTATTCGAGAAAAAAGAGCTTCTTCTTGGGTCAGGCATCAGGTATGGTAGAGCCTTTTGCAGGTGTAGTTGGTGCGTTATTGGTCTCACAAGTGGAGACAGCTTTACCTTATGCACTTTCTTTTGCGGCAGGAGCGATGGTACTGGTAGTTGTACATGAATTAATTCCGGAATGTCAGAAAAAAAGGGGAGTACAACCGTATTTTGCAACTATGGGTATTGTCTTAGGCTTTGCCGTGATGATGCTTCTGGATGTAATGTTAGGATAATAAAAGTGCATAAATTGAAATAGGCGGGTAACCCTGCCATTTTTGTTGATTGAATTTGTATAATGTTCAAATTCGTATATCAATTACAAAGAAAATAGCAGTCCCGACATAAGTCGAAACTGCTATTTTGGTCGGAGTGACAGGAGTCGAACCTGCGGCATCCACATCCCAAATGTGGCGCGCTACCAGCTGCGCTACACCCCGAAGTATGCTGTTTTTCGTCAGCTTTGATAGTATATACTATTTTA
>JAZSDZ010000002.1:0-2364 GCA_045531435.1 Candidatus Fimenecus sp. | reverse complement strand
TCTCCTGGCATCATATTCAGAATCCGAATGGGGAGCTTATGAAGGTACTCACGATGTTGTTATTTCAGGCGGTATTTTTGACGGCAACAAAAATCTTGATGAATGTATTACCCTTGTAAACACAGTTCATTGCAGCAATATCACCATCGAAAACTGCAAATTCCGTCATTGTGCTCATTGGCATTGTATTGAAATTAACGGCACAGAGAACACAACAGTTCAGAACTGTATTTTTGACGGTCCCTCATATACATTCAAAACCGATATTCTTTTTAATGAGCAGATTCAGCTTGATATGTCCCGAGAAGGCTCTTATGGTCCTGTTTATAACTGTGACGGAACTCTTATTGATTTTAAAAGTGATGACACAGTCTGCCGTAATATAGTAATCAGAAATAACATTTTCAAATGTGATGGTTTTCCGGGTATTGGTCATCATGGTGATATTGACCACCACAATATTCTTATTGAAAACAACATTTTTGACGGACCCTCAGGCAGAATCGGTAAAAGCCGAGGCTACATTTTCTTCAGACCAATGGTTTACGATTTAAAAGTGAAAAACAATGTCTTTATTTCACCCGAAGAAACCGATTCACCAAGCTATGGCATTATTCTCGAAAACCCCGATGCTAATGCCTTAACAGCAGAAGATAATATCTTCATCGGTAAAATGGATAAAGAGGTTATTATAGGAAACTGATTTACTCCTTGGAGGTACTGAAATGAAAAAAACAAAAAAGATTATACTCTCAGTTGTTTCTGTAATTGTTGTTCTCGGAATTATTGCAGGTGCTCTGGCTCTGTATTTCACAAGATATCACGAAGACAAAAATGACACTGAGGAATTGTACAGAAAGAATGTTGCTTTAGTTGGTTATGAAAACACAATAGAGACAGCATACCCGACCACTGATGTTTACAATATCATTAACGAACATTTTAAATCTGACTTGCCCGAAGGAAAAACCGAAAAGAAAGTAGCTATCATTGGTTATGACGGCTGCCGTGCAGATATTGTTGCAGAAAGACAGGATAATGGTGCAATAAACTATCTGCTTAATAAGGGGGCATCAATAAATCTTACATATTGCGGCGGTGTGAATTTTCCTGCAGAAAACACTCAGGCAACTTCAACCGCTCCAGGTTGGTGCTCAATGCTTACGGGCGTATGGTCTGATGTTCATGGTATAAACTGGAACGGCGAAATAAAAACAGTTGAACCCAAAATGCTTATGACAACACTTATAGAAGATGATGTTATTGACAATGCTGCATTCGTCACAAAGTGGAAAGGTCATTTTACAGATGAAGACTCAACCTATAAGGATGAAAAAGCATACTGCGAAGAAAATAACATTGATATTGATTTTAACCTTCGTAAAAATAAAACAGATATTCATACAGGAGCAATTGAAGAGGTTACAAGCGTAGATTGTGCAGATTTCGTGTTTATTATTTATGAAAACACCGATTCTGCAGGTCACGATTTCGGCTTTTCATTCAACAACTCAGTTTATAAAAATGCATTCAACAAAGAAGATAATTACGGTTACGAAGTAATTAAAGCTATTGAAGACAGAGAAACCTATGCTACAGAAGATTGGCTTATTATTGTAACTTCAGACCACGGTGGAATAGGTACAGGTCACGGTGGTCCAAGTATTCAAGAAAGAATGACGTTTGTAGTAATGAATAAAGAATGGGATTAAACAATGAATAAAACAAAATTCAACTATGATTATTCCCAAATATTGTGGATGAAAATGTTCCTTGCAAAGCCCGATTTCCCCAATAATACATCAGATGTACTCATAAATTTTGAACAAGCACTTGAAATTATTAAGGGAATTGACAATATAACTCAAGGAATAAAGAAAATCATTTACCTTGTAGGCTGGCAGGGCTTTGGTCACGACGACTGCTATCCTGAAATGGATGTTATAAACCCATATCTTAAAAGAGATTGTGATGCAACTGCTAAGGAAAGCCTTTTGTGGCTTGTTGAAAATGCAAAAAAGTATAATACTGTCATAAGCTACCACGGTAATGTTGCTGATGCATATAAGGCAAGTCCTACTCATGAGGAATATGTAAAAGCAGGTGCAGTTCTCAGAAATGCTGATGGCACACCTGCAGTTATAGAAAATTTCAATGATAGAGATGCATATAAAACATCATATAAGCAATATTGGGAAAGCGGACTTTTTAAAATAATCTTTGATGATTTCTGTGAAGCGGTTCCCGTAAAGGAAGCAGGAACGGTTCACCTTGATAATTTCTGCATTGCGGAAAACTTTTCCCCAAGAACAGATGTTGAAGAGCAGAATGAGGCAAGAAACAAAATGCTTGATTATGTTCAAA
>JAZSDZ010000001.1:0-13191 GCA_045531435.1 Candidatus Fimenecus sp. | reverse complement strand
GGGGCGATTCATGAATCGCCCCTACAGACATCTCGACAAATTATAATTTAAAATATAAAAGCAGGCGTGGAAGCCTGCCACTACGTGATTGGAAATAATTAAGGGACGCCGAGTCGACGTCCCCTACAATCAATAAATTATAGTGTTATTTTTATTTCTTTTTGTTTTCGCAGTCCATTGGACATGTAGCACAGTCACCCATCATAATGTCGTTGACTGTCTTACCTGCAGGAATCATTGGGAGAACTCTTTCATCCTTATCAATTGCACATTCAATCCATACAGGACCGTTTGCCTTAAGTGCTTCTGCGAAGGCATCCTTGAATTGATCGATTGTTTCAGCATAGTAGCCCTTTGCGCCAAAGCCTTCTGCAAGTTTAACGAAGTTTGTCTTACGATGTGGGTCAGTTTCAGAGAAACGCTTACCATAGAAGCAACGCTGCCACTGACGAACCATACCAAGCACCTGATTGTTCATAATAACTGTGATAACAGGAAGATTGTAACTTACTGCTGTACAAGCCTCGTTAAGATTCATATGGAATGAACCGTCACCTGTAATATGGATAATTCTCTTTGAGTCGCCCAATGCAGCTGCAGCACCGATAGCAGCACCATAACCATAACCCATTGTACCAAGACCACCACTTGTAAGGAAGCCTCTTGGATTAATATGGTGAACATACTGTGCAGACCACATCTGATGCTGACCAACGTCAGTTACAACTACTGTATCCTCCCCTGCCATATCGCAGATTGCACCGATTAACTGATGAGGAAGAATCTGTGAATCATCGTCAACTGGTTTATAATCAACATCCTTATAAACCTCAAGCATTTTAATCCATTCTTTTCTTTCCTGTTTTTCAACAAGAGGTAAAATAGCTTCAAGAACTTTTTTAACATCACCGATTACATAGTGGTCAACAGCAACGTTTTTGTTGATTTCACTAAGGTCAATGTCAATCTGAATAATTGTTGCTTTCTTTGCAAAGTCGTTAGTATTAAGTGCAACACGGTCAGAGAAACGAGTACCAACTGCAATAAGAACATCAGCATCGTCAACTGCCTTGTTAGTAACATAACCACCGTGCATACCAAGAAGACCAAGGTTAAGTGAATTATTATAGCCGATAACACCTGCTGCCATAAGAGTGTGGCAAGATGGGATATTTGCTTTTTCAACAAGCTGAAGTGCAACATCTGATGCATTTGATGAAACAACACCACCGCCGAACATCACAACAGGCTTTTTAGCGTTATTGATAATGTCACCAATCTTTTTAATTTCATCCATATCAACAACAGTTTCATCTTTGATTACGATTTTTTCTTTTCTTTCAAATTCAGTAACTGCTGCAGTAACATCCTTTGTAATATCAATAAGTACAGGACCTTTTCTACCTGTATTTGCAATACGGAATGCTTCACGAATTGTGTCAGCAAGTTCATTAACATCCTGAACCATAAAGTTATGCTTTGTAATAGGCATTGTGATACCTGTGATATAAACTTCCTGGAAAGCATCACGACCGATAAGACCCTTACCAACGTTACCTGTGATTACAACCATTGGAACGCTGTCCATATATGCAGTTGCGATACCTGTTACAAGGTTAGTAGCACCCGGACCACTTGTTGCAATACAAACGCCTGTTTTACCTGTTGCTCTCGCATAACCGTCAGCAGCGTGAGAAGCACCCTGCTCGTGTGCTGATAAAATATGCTTAATCTTATCACTATATTTATAGAGAGCGTCATAGATGTTAAGGACAGCACCGCCCGGATAACCGAATACAGTGTCAACACCCTGCTCAATTAAAACTTCAGTTAAAATTTCAGAACCATTGAGTTTCATTTTCTTTCACTCCAATTTGCTAATGATATATACTTCCACAAATAAAAATATTAGTATATATTGTATAATAAAGCTACAAAAAAATCAACTTAAAAACAACAAAAAAAGCAACAGATTTTGTGTTCTGTTGCTTCTTTTTATTATGCAATATTATACATTGTCTGAAGTTTCTGTTGTTTCTGTAATTTCTTCATTGTTTTCAATTGTTGTCTCCACATTTTCTTCAGGTAATTTACCCGTTGACATAAGAGATTCAAACTGTTCTTTGTCAATCTTTTCAAGTTTAACAAGGACATCAGAAACCAAATGAAGTTGATCAATATGCTCTGTGAGAATAGTTTCAGTTCTCTTATAAGCATTATTGATAATTGTTTCAACTTCTTCATCAATTACTGCAGCTTTATTTTCCGAGTAATTTCTTGTATGAGTATAGTTCTTACCAAGGAAAACTTCATCATTGTCAGAACCAAATGCGATAGGTCCGAGTTTTTCGCTCATACCATATTTTGTAATCATATTTCTTGCAATTTCTGTTGCACGCTGAATGTCATTTGATGCACCTGTTGAAATATCACCGAAAATGATTTTTTCAGCAACACGACCACCAAGAAGTGAAACAATATCATCAAGCATTCTTGATTTCATCATATGCATTTTATCCTGTTCAGGTGTGTAGAGTGTAAAACCTGCTGCCATTCCACGAGGAACGATGGAAATATGAGTAACAGGGTCCTGATTATCAAGATAATATGATGAAATTGCATGACCTGCTTCATGATAAGCAGTAATCTTCTTATCCTTAGCTGAAATCTTGCGAGATTTCTTTTCAGAACCTACAACAACCTTCATTGTTGCTTCTTCGATTTCATTCATTGTAATAGCCATTTTCTTGCGTTTTGCTGCAAGAAGTGCTGCTTCATTAAGAAGATTTTCAAGATCCGCACCTGTAAAACCTACTGTTGTTGCTGCAATCTGATGAAGGTCAACATCAGGACCTAATGGCTTATTCTTTGCATGAACTTTAAGGATATCTTCTCTACCCTTAATATCAGGATAACCAACTGTAACTTGTCTGTCAAATCTGCCCGGTCTTAAAAGAGCAGGGTCAAGAATATCAGGTCGGTTTGTTGCTGCAATAACAATTACGCCTTCATTTGCACCAAAACCATCCATTTCAACAAGCAACTGATTAAGTGTCTGTTCACGTTCGTCGTGTCCGCCACCCATACCTGCACCACGATGACGACCAACAGCGTCAATTTCGTCAATGAAGATTATTGATGGCTGACTTTTCTTTGCTTCCTTGAAAAGGTCACGAACACGGGAAGCACCAACACCCACATACATCTCAACGAAGTCTGAACCTGAAATTGAGAAGAATGGAGCATCAGCTTCACCTGCTACTGCTTTTGCAAGAAGTGTTTTACCTGTACCCGGAGGGCCAACAAGAAGAACACCTTTTGGAATTCTTGCACCAAGATTAGAAAATTCGGTTGGATTCTTTAAAAATTCAACAATTTCAGTAAGTTCTTCTTTTTCTTCATCAGCACCGGCAACATCCTTAAATGTAACCTTTTTAGTTTGTTCATCGCCACGCTTGATTCGTGCCTTACCAAAACTCATTGCCTTATTGTTTTCACTTGAAATTGAACTTGTCATTTTTCTGAACATAAAGCTCATAAGAATAACAAATCCCACTGTCAAAAGTAATGAAGGTAATACACTCAAAATCCAAGAATTAGATGTTCCTGCCTTATAATCAAATTCAACAGGTTTATCAGGATTTGCCTTGTTATACTCTCTTAAACCCTCGTGAACATCATCAATGAAAAGTCCGACATTTGGAACAGTATATTTGTACTGTGTATCATCATCCTTAAGTTTGAATGTTAATGCACCACTGTTCATATTAAGGTCAGCTTCTTCAACCTGTTGATTATCAAAGAATTCAACAATTTCATAGTATTTGAACTCTTTATCTGCTTCTTTTCCCATATACATATACAACACACCAATAAACAGTGCAGGTATCAAAATATATGGAATTATTGCTTTCCAATTAATTTTTTTCAATCTGGTTTTCACTCCTGTGATTCATTTTGCGATTTCTTTTCGTAAACCGATGGTTTTAAAGCGCCAATAAATGGTAAATTTCTATATTTTTCATCATAGTCTAAACCATATCCTACAACAAAAGCATCAGGAATCAATGCACCTGAATAATCAGCATAAACATTTGCTCTTCTTCTATCAGGTTTATCAAGAAGGGTACAGATTTTTATACTGTTTGGCTCTCTGAGAGAAAGAACCTTCATTAAATATTCGAGTGTCATACCACTGTCAAGAATATCCTCAACAATAAGCAAATCTGCGCCTCTTACTACTTCATCGGTAAGGTCCTTGATGATTTTTACAACACCTGATGTCTTTGTATCAGAGCCATAGCTTGAAACTGCCATAAAATCAATTACACAAGGTGTTTTAATGGCTCTCATTAAGTCAGCCATAAAAATTACAGAGCCTTTAAGTATGCTTACAAGAACAAGATTTTTATCCTTATAATCTTCTGTAATCTCATTTCCAAGTCTTTCAACTATCCCTTTTAATTCTTCTTCAGACAAAAGGATTTTTTCAATATCGTTAATCATTATTTTTCCCCACCTTTAATATTTTAATAATTCTTTCCGAATTATTATCTATTCTGCATCGATTTGAAACGCCAAAAAATTCAGTCCACACTATACCGTTGTCATCAGATAAAATCAACATTTTGTCTCTGTCATAAACTGAAATTCTATTTTCATTAAAAAGTTTCTTAAATGATTTGTTAGGCCGACGTGGCAACTGATATCCGTCACCATCACGACGATTACGGATTGTGACATTACATAACATTTTATCACAATCTATTAATTTGTCTATATCCTGTTTATTAATATTTTGTAAATCTTTCTTATGTAAAATATTAACTGAATAATCCCCTATTGGGAGTGAAACTACACCATCTTTAATGGTAAATGGCATTTCAAAATATTCAATAGGAGTTATAACACCAAAAAACATCCTATTACCATCAACATTGACTTGGATATTACCGCCTACATTAGCACTTCCACCGTTCTTAATAATATGAAGAACACTTTCAATATGGTCACGACTAATGTTTTTCGCATCATTTTCTTTTAAAATCCAAGTGATAATTTGACTCTTCAAAGCATTGTGACAGTTTTCAAAAACAGTGCAATCGTAATAATCATCACATCTTGATTTTTCAGCTAAATCATATGCATCATCAGTAATGTAATCCTTAATATCGTTAAGAGATTTGACACAACGCGAAAATGCATTGTCAAACGACGGATTAAGTTCAAACAATAAAGGTAAAATATTATGACGAATTTTATTTCTTGTGTATTCATCACAAAGATTTGTACTATCAGTAACAAATGTGAGATTATTATCACTTAAATAATTCTCAATTTCATCTCTTGTGCAACCAAGAAGTGGTCGAATATAAATTCCTCTCACATAAGGAATGCCACATAGTCCTGAAAGAGATGCACCACGAGAAAGATTAAAGACAAATGTTTCCATATTATCATTAAGATTATGTGCAGTAGCAATTCTATCGCATCCCGACTGTTCAAAAAATGAATATCTGATACGTCTTGCGCACTCTTCTATACTCTCACCTGTTTTTTCTGCCTCAGCAGGAACATCTGCATAATACGAAACAAAGTCAATTCCATATTTTTCGCAAAATGAACGAGAAAACTCTAAATCTCTATCAGCCTCGTCACCACGGATACCATGATGAATATGTATGCCTTTAAGTGTTTCTATACCCAACTCATCCTTGTTTTTGCAAAGAATATGAGCAAGACAAATGGAATCAGCGCCACCTGACAGACCTATACCAAGAGATTTACAACCAAACAGCATATGACAATCATTTATCGTTTTTAAAACTCTATTTGTCATCTTTAATCCTTTCAAGTGTTGAGAACATTGTAAATTCAGGATTCCATGCAACCTTAACAGTTGTTGTTGAACCGTGTCTGTTTTTGCCAACAATAACTTCAGCAATATTTACTTCGTTAGGGTCTTTTTCCTCATCAGGATTATTATTGTAGTAATCTTCACGATGAAGCATAAGTACAATGTCAGCATCCTGCTCAATTGTACCTGATTCACGAAGGTCTGTCATCTGTGGTCGATGATCACCATTGGCATTTTTTGCAACGCCACGGGATAACTGTGAACAAGTGACAACAGGAATTTTAAGGTCTTTTGCCATCATTTTAAGTCCACGAGTAATTTCAGAAACCTCTGCAACACGATTCTCTGTACGTTTTGTTCCTGACATCAACTGAAGATAGTCGATTACTATACAATCAACATCCTTAAGACGAAGCGCGCGAGCTTTCATTTCATTTACATTAATACTTGCTGTGTCATCAAAATACAACTCACAGCCAACAAGATTCTGAAGAGCAAGTCCTAATTTTTCCCAATCGGCATCAGTAATATTACCTGTTCTTAACTTTTCACTTACAATTCTTGCTTCTGTAGAGATTATTCTCTGTGCAAGCTGTTCTTTGGACATTTCGAGAGAGAAGAAAAGAACTTTTTTGTTTTTCATAGCAATATTTCTTGCAACATTAAGAGCAAAACTTGTTTTACCCATAGCAGGACGAGCACCAACAACAATAAAGTCAGAACGATGGAAGCCACCACCAAGGATTTTATCAAGGTATGAGAATCCTGTTGGAATACCCATATATTGTTCCCTTACCTGTGGGTCAGGACTTCCCAATTTTTTAAGTCTGTCAAAGACGTCGGACATAACAACATCACTGACTCTTGAAGGACCTGAAACTGCCTTTCCTCGACGTATATTGTAGATTTTCTGTTCAGCCAAATCAAGAATTGAATCAGGAGAATCAGTGCCATCATTTGTTGCCTCAAGAATTTCTCGAGCAGTTATCATCAATGTGCGAAGTTGGAATTTATCAATAATAATCTTGATATAAGACTCAACATTTTTTGTCGATGGCACAGCATCGGCAATCTTCATAAGATATGTTTTGCCTCCAATATCATCATACACATTTTCTTTCTTCAGTTCTTCAAGTACAATAAGTGGGTCTATACGACCACCTATTGTATCAACATTAAGAATTGCAGTATAAATCGCCCTGTGCTGTGGAAGATACAAATGGTCAATTTTGAGTGAATCAGACACAAGTGGTAAGCATTCCGGGTCTTTAAGTATTGCACCAAGAACGGCTTGTTCAGCATCAAGGCTATAAGGTAAATTCAAATTTTCAGAAGCCATTAAATTGCTTTCCATTTTATTCCCCTACCATAACTGTCATTTCGGCAACGATATTTGTATAAAGCTTGATTTCCACTTTAAATGAACCGAATGTTTTAATATCATCCATTGAGATTTTTCTCTTATCAACTTTAACTGAATACTGTTTTGCAATTTCAGCAGCAACTTCCTTTGATGTTACTGAACCAAAGAGTTTACCATTATTTCCTGCTTTTGCCTGAATCTTAACAATTTTACCCTGAAGTTTTGCTTTTGATTCATTAGCAGCAGCAACCTCAACATCTATTTTATGTTGATTAGACTGTTCACGGTTACGAAGTTCAGTAAGACTTTGCGCATTTGCTTCAACTGCTAATCCTTTAGGAAAAAGGAAATTACGAGCATAACCATCAGAAGCCTTTACTTTTTCACCTTTTTTACCAAGGCCTTTAACATCTACCTTTAAAATAACTTCCATATTTATTACCTCTTTTCATTTATCTTATCTATTGCTTGTTGGAGAAGACACAAAGCACCTTCAAATGTTTCGTCTTCAAGTTGGGAAGCAGCCATCGTAAGATGACCTCCACCACCAATTTCTTCCATAACAAGCTGAACATTTATTTCACCATAAGAACGTGCTGAAATATTAATAACATTTTCTGTTTTATATGCTACAAAAGAAGCATTAACGCCATCAATATTCATTAGTTCGTCAGCAGCCTGACTTGCTACAATTCTAACATCATCCGATTCAAAATCGACTACACCAATAGCACAATCCTTATACATAACTGCATTTTTTACAACTTCACTCTTTGCCTGTTGTGTTTTCATACTATTGGCAAAAAGTTGTTTTACAGCCACTGTGTCTGCACCTAACATACGAAGATATGCAGCTGCTTCAAAAGTACGAACGCCTGTTTTCATTACAAAATTCTTTGTATCAAGTGTAATTCCTGACATAATAGCTTCGGCACATACTTTTGGTACATCTATATCAATATCCATATATTGTATGAGTTCAGTTACCATTTCTGATGCCGAGGAAGCATTTGGCTCGTGGAAAAAAATCACAGCCTTATTTATATGGTCAACTGTTTTTCTGTGATGGTCTATAACTATAACTTTTTCAACTAAATCAAAGAGTTCGGGATGTTCAAGAAAACTCTTTCTGTGAGTATCAACTATCACAACCAATGTTTTGGGACGAAGATACTCATCAACATTCTCCGGTTCAATAAGTAAATCATCCATACCATTTGAAATAAGGTGTTTTGCAAGTGGCATTGCAAGTGTAGTTTTAGATGACATTACAATATTGACTGGTTTTCCCAATGCTTTACATATCATCGCAACACCGACTGATGAACCTAACGAATCAAGGTCAGCAAAACGGTGTCCCATAATGAGAACATTGTCACTTGTTTTTATTGTTTCTTTAATTGCAGAAGCAATCATTCGAGTACGGACTTTAGTTCGTTTTTCTATACCCTTCGAAACACCACCAAAGAATTCGTAATCCCCATCCGTTGTTTTTACAACAACCTGGTCACCACCTCGACCCATTGCAAGGTCTAGAGATTTTCTTGCTATTTTTTGACATTCAGAAAGGTTATTTCCTGCTCCTACACCTATAGATAATGTAAGTCCTATGACTTTTTTCATATATGTATAGGAACGGATTAATGACAAAACGGAAAACTTATCTTCTTTCATTTTTGAAAGTTTTTCAGCTTCAGCAAAAACAAGATACCTGCCATTAGGCATTTTTCTGAAAATACAATCATATCCTGAAAACCAATTTTCTACTATTGCTTCAACATCGCCAAGAATTTCTGACTGCTGACTTTCACGAAGATCAACAAAGACATCTTCTGCACTATCAAGATTAATAAGCATCAATACAGGTCGTGTTGCATTATACAGCAATTTATAATTTTTCAATTCTGTATTCTCAACAAAATAAAGTATATAAACTGTTTCATTTTTATACTGAGTTTTCCCTGTAAAAGCTGTATATTTTTTATTATTAAACTCACATTCAATAAATTTATTCTCACGGACATCATATACGCCCTGACCTGATGTAAACTGTTTTACATCAATGCCTTCATATACAAAATCAGAGATGAATTCATTGCGAAATTCAGAATTATACCAGATTATATTATCTAAACTGTCAAAAATCAGTACCGGTAACGGAAAATTTTTCAATTCACTATTTACTGATATTTTCTTCTCAAGTGCAGCAACCGAATATTCAAGCCTATTAAATGTAATACGACTCTTAACAAATCCTAAAATAAGGAGTGCAATTGAAATTACAAGACCTATGACAGCAAAATAAATATTGTAAAAAAACATAATAATACTCAGCAAAAAACAGACAACAATTGCAGGAATCGTTATCGGATACATACTGAATGAATTTTCAATTTTGCCGTCACTAATCTTTTTCATAAACTGATACCTTTTATATTGAACTGATTATCGGTAACACCATAGGGCTACGCTTTGTTCTATCGTAAAGAAGTCGGGAAATATCATCCCTCATTCTATTTCTAATTGTATTCCACTCTATAATACCCTCGTGGATACATTCATCAATTACAATCTGTGCAACAAGTTTTGCTTCTGCTATCAACTGTTCAGAATCACGAACATATACAAATCCACGGGATACAATGTCAGGACCGGAAACCAACATTCCTGTATCTTTTTCAATTACTGCGCTGATAATCATAAGTCCATCTTCAGCAAGTCGTTTTCTCTCACGAATAACAGCACTGCCAACATCACCCACACCATAACCATCAACGAAAACCTTACCTGCTGGAACATCCTCCACAACTGACATTTTGCGTTTTGAAAGTTCCACCTGTTTTCCATTATCTGCAATAAAAATATTTCCTTGTTCAATTCCCATACTTTCAGCAACAGCAGCGTGGCTTCTTAAATGCTTCTGTTCACCATGAACAGGAATAAAAAATTTTGGCTTTGCAAGGCTTAAAATGATACGAAGTTCTTCCTGACAAGCGTGTCCTGAAACATGAACATCATACATTTTTTCATATACAACCTCTGCTCCTCTTTTAAGAAGCTCGTCAACAACCTTACCAACAGTTTTTTCATTACCCGGAATCGGTGTTGCAGAAATAATAACATAGTCACCTGTTCCTATTTCAACACGACGATGCTCGGAAAACGCCATTCTGTAAAGAGCTGACATAGGTTCTCCCTGACTGCCTGTTGTAATTATAACAAGTTTATCATGTGGATATCTCGAAACTGAATCGATATTTATAAGAATTCCTTCAGGGATATTTAAATAACCGAGTCTTGATGCTGTCTCAACAACATTTTCAAGGCTTCTGCCTGAAAGAGCAACTTTTCTGCCAACTGATGCAGCAACATCAATAATCTGTTGTACACGATGAATATTTGAAGCAAAGGTAGCAACAATAAGTCGTTTACCGTCTGCCTTCTGGAAAAGTCGTGCAAAGGACTCACCTACAGTGCGTTCACTTGAAGTATATCCCGGTCTTTGTGCATTTGTTGAGTCAGAAAGGAGACAAAGCACACCTTTCTCACCTAGTTTTGCAATTCGTGCAAGGTCAATAACTTCGCCGTCAATAGGTGTTGTATCAATCTTAAAGTCACCTGTTTGCAATATAAGACCTGCCGGTGAATTAATCGCTAGAGCCAAAGCATCAGGAATTGAATGATTCACATGAATTGCTTCAACCTCAAAACAACCTAAATTAACCTTATCCTTTGGCTGAATAACATTGAGTTTTACCTTATCAAGAATCTTATGTTCTTTAAGTTTTCCTTCAATAAGACCAATTGTAAGCTTTGTACCATAAACAGGGATATTAACCCTTTGAAGAAGATATGCAAGTCCACCAATATGATCCTCATGACCATGGGTAATAAATATACCTTTAATTTTATCTATATTCTGTTCAACATAAGTAAAATCAGGAATAACAAGGTCAACACCAAGCATATCGGGTTCAGGAAAGGCAAGACCACAGTCAACAAGAATCATATCATTTTTACACTCATAAAGAGTCATATTCTTGCCAACTTCATTAAGACCACCTAAAAATGCAATTCTGATATTAACATCAGGCTTCTTAGGTTTCTTTTCTGTCTTTTGTTTCTTTTCCTGAATCTTTGGAGCAGTATTATTCTGTGTATATTTTCTATTTAAAATGCCTTTTTTACTTCTGTTAGGCTTATTTTTGTTCTGTTTTTTTCTCTTTAAATCATTTGGCTGTAATTGTTTTTCATTTTTTTCTTTCGCCATATTATCCTCCTTTTTGTTGTTAAATTATGTATATCGGAACAAATTAATTTTATGAAAATGTTTAAAAATACCCATACTATCTCAATTTAAGTTGTCTATATATATTACTATTTTTTCAATATAATGTCAAGAAAAACAACCTTTTTAAAATACATATTGAGAATAAGTAAAATTCGTGATAGAATTAGTTTGATATTAAATTTATACATTTATTCATTGAGGTTATTTATGGAAAAATTGACTTATGTTGAAATGTTTACAGATGGTGCCTGTTCAGGCAATCCCGGTCCAGGTGGATGGGGGACAATTCTTCGCTGTAATGGTATTGAAAAAGAGCTTTCCGGTGGAGAGGCAGAAACTACAAATAACAGAATGGAGCTTTTAGCTGTTATTAGTGGTCTTGAAGCACTAAACAGAAAATGTAAAGTAAAGATATATTCTGACTCATCCTATGTTGTAAACGGAATAACAAAAGGTTGGGCAAAAAGTTGGAAAGCAAATAATTGGAGAAAAGCAGATAAAAAACCTGCACTCAACCCTGATTTATGGGACAGGCTCTTAAATCTTTTATCACAACACGAATATGAGTTTGAATGGGTTAAAGGTCATGCAGGACATCCTGAAAATGAAAGATGTGACAAATTAGCTGTTGCTTATTCATTAAAATTCAAATAATAACATTATTTTAATTTTTTCAGTTGATTATTATTTGAAATTATGTTATATTTTTATTTATATATTGGATATATATGACTATTTTAAAAAGGCGTGATTGAAAAGTGGAAAACAATGTAACCACAACCGTTGCTGAAGAAGTAAATCAGCAGGAAGTTTCTACTTCTAACAGACGATATCTTCGTCCAAAAGAAATTGCTGCTTACCTTCTTACATCGTTTGGTCAGAAAAACTTAAGCCAGTATGTTAATGCATTCCGTCAGTTTTTTGCTATCAGCTTCCTTGGAATGTCAGGTAGTACATACGGTGTTATTATGTTCATCGAATCGATTTATGATGCTGTCGATGACTCTATTTCAGGTCTTATTATTGACCGTACAAGAACCCGTTGGGGTCGTCTTCGTCCATGGCTTGTCATCCCTACTCCTTTCTGGGCAATTGCAATGATAATGCTCTTCACAACTCCATCGTTCCTTGTTCATGAATGGCAGAAAGTTATTTGGACTGTTATTGCAATCTTTGTTTACAACCTTGGTATGTCATACTTTGGTGCCTGGACAATTATGCTTTACAACATTACACCAAACAACAATGAGCGCGACAATCTTATTGCCACATCAAAGTTTGCTGACCTTTTCGGTGTCTTCCTTCCATCAATTGCTTCTATGTTCGTTGGTTTCTTACCAAAAGCTACTAACAACGCAGTTGGTATGCAGGATATCTATACAAGCTTTGCAGTTATAATCACAGTTATTGCTGCGTTTACTGCATTCTTCGGTTTCTCTGCTATGCGTGAAAGAGTGCCTCTTGCATCTCGTGAACAGATGAAAGAAGTCGGTGTTGTTGAATCATTCAAGAATGTTTTCAAAAACAGACCGATGTTTATACTTGTTCTTTCAGGCTTCTTTGCAGGTTTCAAATCAGTTGGTGTTGCAAGTGAAAGCTTCTACTGGATGCACAACTCAAAGAACGTAGCTCACGGTTCTATTGCCGGTCTTTTCACAGGTATTCCAAACTACATTATGG
>JAZSDZ010000020.1:0-5502 GCA_045531435.1 Candidatus Fimenecus sp. | reverse complement strand
GTGTTAAAATGTGGGGCACAACTATTGGTTATCTTCATCAGGATGATAGTGGAATTGTTGGCTTTCAGTATGATGATGAATTTTTGAAAAGCAATATTGAGGTCTCACCAATCAAAATGCCATTATCATCAATCACCTATTCATTTCCTATTTTGCCTGAACAGACTTATCACGGTTTGCCGGGTATGGTTGCCGATTCTTTGCCTGACAGATTCGGTAACATCGTCATAAACAGATATTTGGAAAGTCAGGGAAGAACTGCAGACAGCTTGTCTGTTATAGAAAAACTTTGTTATACAGGTAAACGAGGTATGGGTGCATTGGAATATGAACCATCGCAGGAAGTTATAAATATAAATGAAAAAGTTGACCTTGATGCGTTAACAAAATTGGCATCTGAAATACTCTCTGAAAAAGAGCAGATTCACATTGAGAAAAATGATAATCTTATGGCACAGTTAATGGAATGCGGTTCATCTGTTGGCGGTGCAAGGGCAAAAACTCTTATTGCATGGAATCCTGAAACAAATGATATTAGGTCAGGTCAGGTTGATGCAGGTGATGGCTATGAGTATTGGCTTTTGAAATTTGATAATATCAAAAACAACAAGGACAAAGATTCTCGGCCTGATGATGGTGAATACACTAAGGTTGAATATGCATATTACCTTATGGCTCTTGATGCAGGAATTGAAATGAGTGAGTGCAGACTATATAAGGAAAACGGCAGTGCTCATTTTATGACAAAACGTTTCGCCCGAAAAGGTATAAAGGGTGAAAAACTTCACATGCAATCACTTTGTGCCTTGGCTCATCTGGATTTCAATTCACCACGAGTTTATTCTTACGAGGAAGCATTTGTGGTGATGAAACAGCTTAAACTTCCATATAGTGATTTTATTCAATTGTTCAAGAGAATGGTTTTCAATGAGTTTGCAAAAAACTATGATGACCATACAAAGAATATATCATTCCTTATGGATAAAAAAGGTGTATGGTCATTATCACCTGCATATGATGTAACTTTTTCTTACAGAAAAGATAGTATATGGGTGAAAGCACATCAAATGCTCATTAACGGAAAATCTGACAACATAACTGAAGATGATATGCTGTCAGTTGCTGAAAAAGTTGGTATAAAAAAATCCGATGCAGTAAAATGCATAGAACAAGTTAAACAATCTGTGTCAAAGTGGGAACATTTCGCATTACAGGTGGAATTGTCAGACGGTAATATTCGAAAAATCAGGAAAATATTAGGTATATAATAACCATAACTGAACGGAGAATTAAAATGATTATATATGTTACAAAGCAAACAAGAGAAAGATATAAATTGAAGATGCCACAAGAATTGTCTCCACCAAAAGATTTCTATACAAAAATGCTCGTTTTGAAAGAGAGCGGAGATGAGATTCTTGAATGGGGATGTAAGCTTTTCTATTTCGATGGAAGAAAGTGTGTTCAGCTTGTGAATTTTGCAAGTAAATTCACAGTGTTCTTATGTGACATAAAGGTTGCTGATATGAATACATTGGGAGACAGATTAGCAAATTATCTTTTAGAAATGTTTAAAGATGATACATTAATGTATCATTGTATTGAGAAAATGCTGGAAGAAAGTCCTTTGTTTTGCTTTGATAAATTAGCAAATAAAAGCATTATTTCCACTTTGAATAAAAATCAGCTTGATTTTGCCTTTGATGGTTACCGTTTTTATGATTATATTGACAATGGGATTTTAAGAACACTTCAGATAAATCACGATGTAAATTTCGATTGGTTGGTGACAAAAGAGATAAACGGCAAAAAAGAATATGTATTTCTAGGTGAATTGTTTAGAAAATTGATGATTCAAAGGTACGGTGAAATTGAAACCCCTACCATTGCTCATTTCCCCAAAAATATTTCATAACAGAAAACAACCTCTGTAGGTTCAATTTACAGAGGTTGTTTTTATATTCATTTGTTCATTATACCTTTCCGACTTAGATTGATTTTTCTAAAATTTCAAGTCTTTTAAAAAACATTTCACATTCTTGGCTATTAGAAAACCATTCTTTTTTTACTTCGGAAATTTTATTTAATCCGATTTTTTTAACCGCTTCTATTGCAGCTTCTCGTTGAGTAATATTCTTGTTTGCTGTCTGACATTTTGCACCATCGATAGTATCGTATGATAAAAATGCTTTATTAAAATCCATAAGCGAATACAGTCCCTGTAATTTGTTTGTGGAATTATCAACAAAAAAGCCCCAATTACCCCAATGTCTATCCGTATTACCAATAAGATAATCAATAATATTCATCATATAGTATGAATAACTATCCTTTTTCAAAACAAAATCAAATTTATCTTTATCACGATTTATACAGTATACATTTATAAATTCAAAAGATACAATACTTGTTTGTTCAGATGTGATTATCTTACATTTGGATACCTTTAAACCATCAAAAAAGTCTTCTTCATAAGGAACGTAGTTCACTTTAAAGCAACCGACAATTTTTGAAGCCAAAAGTTCAGCATCTACATCGCGCTCATCGCCGTCTTTTAAAAGATAGAAATCCCCGTTTTTTCTAATCCAAGCCTTTGGTGCAACTCCAAGTGTTCCAACATCTCCTGCCACTTCTTGCGTGGTGAAAAGCTCAGCGTTTTGAAGAGTTATATCTTTACCTCTAAGGCTTACATCGGCAAATGCATCTGAAAGAGAATGATTATATAAGTTTAATTCATCAAAAGTAATTTGTTCTTTGGCACGTCTTATCCAAAATACATCTGTCAAAGTTAACCCGTGATAAGAAATAGCAATCATAGCTCTATCTTTATCAGTTACGGCTTGACTTGCTCCGATAACTCTTAAAATTTCCTTAGCATATTTTCTATCTAAAGTTAAAACTCTTGAGGCACACCAATAATAAAAATTGTTTAAATTATTTACTCTACTGTCGAAATCATCTGATTCTTCAAGGTATAGGTTATATGGCATAAACGAAGAAAAATATATTGTACATTTTCCATTTTCATAAATGCGTGCAACACGTCTGTTCTTGTGCATTATATCAAAAAACTTCCAACCTTTTTGTATTACATAATTTTTAACGCTAAAACTCATAAAACCACCTCGCAAAACATAAAACTGTATGTAAAATTAATATATAATTGTGAATAAAAATTTACAATATACATATATTTCATTTTTTATATTAATTATATTTTACCACGATTAGGTGGAAATTTCAACCACGTTTAATTTGTATATTGCTCATCTTAAATCCGTTTAAATTTTTAAAGTTGGCAATATAGAGAAAATTTGAATTCTCAAACATTTCAACAAAACAGTTTAGAACCCTTTATTTTTATTGGCGTTCTTAATTTTTTATGAAGCATAATTGTTATTGAAAATTGGAAATTTATGGAGAACGTTAACGCCGGGGCTAATGTCAAGGGTAGACTATAAAAATTGATTTGATAGCATAAAAATCATTATTCAACTTTTATTTAATTTGTTTTGTCTTTGGGTGCAACCCACCTTTAATGCGATAGCATTTTGGATGAAGGAGTATTATGAAATATACTTCTGCATTCAACTCAAATGACAAAATCGTAAAACAAGTGTTCGAATTTTGTTGTTTGAGGCTAAGGGGTTATAGGGGAATATGTCCCCTGAAAACGGCAAGGATATGGTGAAAGCATACCGTAGCCAATGCTTGTTACCGCAAAATATGATATGAAAACAGGTTGTGATGTGTGTAATAATGAACTCCGATATACCACATAGAAAGCTGGTTACCTATTACCACGCTACCATACTACAAGGTTATCGTATTGCCTACATCGACTCTACATACCCGAATGATGGTATAACAAGGTACATAGCGAAATAAACAAATAAAAAGAAAGCAGAAAAGTCCCCACAATAAAAGGTTTATTCAACCAATCTTGTGGGGATGTTTTAGTTTGCAATAAGGTATATAAACTTTTGCGAAAATTAACACAAGACCCCGCGCCGCTGTCCGTACCTGTTTTTGCACAGAGATTTTATGTGCCCCACCCCCAAGGGGTGAAATTTCCACCCATATCGCAAAATGGGTAAAAAATATTTCCACCGTGTACATTTTTTTCGCTTGTTTTCACGATTTCCGAAAAACATTTCCAACGGTGTACTTTTATATCTTGTTGACTAAGATGTTTCATCGTGATATAATATAATTAAAAGAAGGCGACCTCATAGTAATGGTTTTCCATTACGGGCTTTGACCCACGAAGTGAGTACTTGTCTTCTTTTTTTATTTTTAAATGCATACGCATCTTATTTTCAGTTTTAATAGGAATAGGCTTTTAAGTTTTATTACAGATATATCATCTGTGAGTTGTGCGAAAGCCTTGCTGACAAGGTTTCTATCACATGTCGGTCTGCCTTCATTTCATTCCACAAAGGCAAATCTCTGTTTGAAATTAAAATTAAACTATGCTCACCACTGAGCTTCATTATTGCTTTGTAGAAGAGTAACAGCTCTTCTTCTGTTGGTGTTGTGTAAAACAACTCATCAATCACCACAAGGTCACTTTCAACTAAATAACGCCAAGGGTGTGATTTTTTGCTTGAGCATTTAATCAATTCTTCAAAGGTAACATAAACAACCATTGCACCTTTCTCGATAGCCTCAAGCGAAATGTCAACTGCAAGACTTGTCTTGCCTCTGCAACATTTACCGATAATTATAATATTCTGATGCTCGGTTTTGAAATCGAAATTCTTAATCCTGTCAAGTTGCCACTGTAATCCCGACGATATGTAATTGTAATCATAGTGTCGGTCAGGTAGGCGACTTCTTTTTGTGTATTTCTTTGCCCTTGCTTTTAGTCGCATATCCATTTCCTGTTGCAACACATTCTGCAAATAATCAAGGTTAGAAACACGCTCATCTGTTAAATCAACTTCACCGTTGCCAAGATGAGTAAGACCCAATTCCTTTGCCATCATCATTACATCAAAAATCTCTGCCATTGAATGCCTCCTGTATCTCACGACTTCGTTTTAAGTAGTTTGATTTTGCGTAATTGCCCATGCAATCGTAAAATGAGTCCTTGCCATACTTGTAAATCAGAAACGATAACAATTCCAATGTGGTACATTCACAAGTGTTGATGCAGTACTCAAACGCTGAATTCATTTGACCTTCCGTGTAAAAAACAGACGCCTTTTTCAGTAGTTGCAACTGTTTATGTATGTATCTCGGTCGCATGATTTTCAGCTGTGCAATGAACTCAATTGCAAGTGGGTTGTCTTTGTAAAACCGAAGCATGTCCGTTTCAATTTTGTGGTGTGGAACTCTGTCCCTCGGTAGTTTTATAGTCCTACCAACCTCATTACAAAGGGCGTGTTTGCAAATCAAATCACTTGTAAGTGCAACAAAGAAAAGCAAAGTGTCCTCTTGCAGTTCAACACGGATTCTTTCACCGTCTTCCAAGTTTTCTTGTGGCATCTCATAACGATT
>JAZSDZ010000004.1:0-10405 GCA_045531435.1 Candidatus Fimenecus sp. | reverse complement strand
AAATTATATTTGTCATCCCTTGCAATATGGAGATAGCCACCACCCGTAAGCACAGGTAATGTCTTATGTGCGGAATCGCAACACATATCTGCACCAAGGCTTATAGGATGCATATCATTTTCACAGAATTTAAGATAACTTCCGTGTGCATTATCCACAAGAAAAGGGATATTATAGCTTTCACAGACCTTTGCAAGACTTTTTATGTCACTCATTCCACCCAAATAATCTGGACTTGTAATATATACTGCAAAGGGCTTCGGACATAATTCTTTCAGTTTATTTTCAAGCATTTCTGCCGTTACAATGCAACTGCATATACTGTCCATGCTTTCAGGATAAAGCCATTCAACATCACAGTCAAGCTTAGCAAGTGCGTAGATAAATGACTTGTGAGCATTCCTACCTGCAAGGACAAAAGGCTTGTTTGTTTTATCAGCCTTCAGATATGCAAGATAAAGCATAGCATTTATACTTTGACTTGAGCCACCTGCAGAATAAACTGTCTTTGCAGTGCCAAAAAGATTAGTGGCATTTTCCTCGCTTTCACGGATAATTCCCATAGGCGCATAAAGCTCATCAGCACCTGTTATTTCAGTAATATCGTACTTTTCCGGGCCTAAAAAAGACACACCTTTATGACCCGGCATGTGAAGTCGGGCAGTATTACTTTTAATGTAATTCTGCACAAAGTCATAAATTGGTGTGTTCATCTTTTTTATTCCTTATTTGTCATAGTTTTCAGCAACCTGAATCATAACAGCACATTCAATTCTCTTTTTAAAGAGTTCACATCCGTATTCATAAATACCTGTGATTTTGCCTGATGCGTGATATGAGTTTGCAGCACAACCACCTGAGCAATAAAGTTTTGCCCAACAGTCGTTACACTCTTTTCTTGCATAGGCGTTACAAAGCTTGAATTCATCCTGAATTTCCTTGTTTGTAACACCATCCCAAAGGTTACCAAGCAAATATTTTGTATCACCCACAAACTGATGACAAGGATAAAGGTCACCTGTGGGAGTTACTGCCATATATTCAGTACCTGAGCCACAACCTGAAATTCTCTTGTAAATACAAGGTCCGTGAGTAAGGTCAAGCATATAGTGGTAGAATGTAAAGCCATTACCTGCTTTTTTACGCTTAATCATTTCCTTTGCAAGAATTTCGTACTGTTCAAAAAGAATTGGCAAATCACTCTCTGTCAATGCACTTGCATCGTCAGGTGAGCATACAACAGGCTCCATACTAAGTTCAGTAAAGCCTAAATCAGCCATATGGAAAATGTCGTTTGTAAAATCTACATTGTTGTGAGTAAATGTTCCACGCATATAGTAGTTTTTGCCCTGACGACGCTTGATGAATTCCTGAAATTTAGGAACGATAACATCATAACTGCCACGACCCTGATAATCCTTACGAAGTCTGTCGTGAACCTCTTTACGACCATCAAGACTCAACACAACATTACTCATTTCCCTGTTACAGAAATCAATAACATCATCGTCAATTAAAATACCGTTTGTTGTAAGTGTAAAACGGAAATTCTTGTTGTGAATTTTCTCCTGAACTCGTGCGTAAGAAACAAGCTCTTTCACAACATCCCAGTTCATAAGGGGCTCTCCACCGAAAAAGTCAACCTCAAGATTTCGTCTTGTACCTGAATTTTCAATAAGGAAATCAAGTGCGCGTTTACCAACCTCAAAGCTCATCAACGCTCTTTCACCGTGATATTTACCCTGACTTGCAAAGCAATATTCACAGTTAAGATTACAAGTGTGAGCCACATGAAGACAAAGTGCCTTGATTACAGTATTTCTGTTTTTAAAATCAAAAGCCATACCTTCATAAGTGTCAGGAGTGTAAAGCTTACCTGCATTTTCAAGGCTCTTGACATCTTCAATACATTCAAGAACATCTTTTTCAGTAATTTCTTCGTCTTTATATGTATCGAGTATATATTTTACAATTTCGTCAACACTCTTATCCTTGTACATAGCGATAATATCGTATGCGACCTCGTCAACCACATGGACAGAGCCACTGCACATATCAAGGACAATGTTATATCCGTTTAATTTATATTGGTGTACCATAAAAAATCCTTCTCAACAAAAAACAGGTAACACTCGCGCATTACCTGCTTTAAGCAATAAATTTTCAATTATTATTTGTTTTCGCTGTTTTCGCACTGCTGGTTAGCAACACCACAAGATGTCTTACAAGCAGACTGGCAAGATGTCTGGCATTCGCCACAACCACCCTTAACTGCGCTTTCCTTTAAATCTCTTGTTTCGATTGTCTTAATTCTTTCCATAGTAATATCTCCTGTCTGAATAATATCAAATATTTACAAAAAAAGTATATCACAAGGGCATTTGAGTGTCAAGTGTAAAGTGTAAAATGAAAAACGAATGATGTAAATAAAATCAATTCATCTTATCTTTTTTATTTTTAAGGTATAATGCAATTGAAACAATAAATACAACAATGAAAACACAAGAAGTATGTTTTTCAACACATCAATAGTGGAATTTGTCTGCGATTCGTGGAATGTTGGTAAAATAGACAATTACCCATTTCTTAACGTTTTACGAATGTTAAACTAAAATATCTTCATTTCCTTTTTAAGTCGTGCAAAGTTCAAATCTTCCCAGAGTGGTACAATGTGACCTCCTTTAAGTCGCATTGACGCTTCAAGCATAGCACCATAGTAAGCAACTCTGAAATCGGTGAATTCTGACATTTCACATCTATATTTATATGTTTCATACAAGCCATAAGCATCGCCCCACATATTACGAAATTGGAATAAATCGTATTCTCTGTCTGCCCAGATACTACCGCAAGGGTCAATAAATCCGGTCAGCTTAAAGGTCTTTGGGTCAGCCATTATGTTCATTATATTAAGGTCTGCGTGAATAAGCACAGGCTTTGTGTTTTCTTGTGGCAAGCTGTTGAAAAGATCTGTTGCATCATATAGAATCTGTATCTTTTTCTTACTGAATTTCCCGTCTTCAGCTAATTCACTCAAAGCCTTAAGCCAAGGCTCTTGCTTTTCTTTTTTATAATAATCATACCAACTATCATAAACAGGATTTACCAAATCACCAAACTTATTATTTGTAACACTGTGCCACTCTAACATCCCTGAAATAACTTCGTCTGCAAATTTTTGCTTTTGACTTTTACTATTAAGTAAAAATAAAGGGTTCAAAACATTCTGCCCTTCAACAAATGTCATAGCTAAAACTCCGGTATCATCATCTTCGTAAGCAAAAAGCACTTCTGGCATTTTAACACTTGTGTTTTCCGATAAAACCTTAAGCTGGAAGGCTTCTTCCCGATTCATACCTTCAAGCCTATAACCCTTAACAGCAATAGTTTCACCATCAGAAAGGGTGATTTTGTAAACTCTGCCGTAGCTACCGCCACCGATAAATTTAAAATTTACTGCCTTTTTATTAAGTTTCTCAAAAATAATACTTGGTAAAACCGACATTAAATGCTTGTCACTGTTATTAAGGAATTTCATTACATAATCTCCTTTTAAATTAAAGAATAATAAGCAATATCCGTAATTTTGCCACCGAGATTTGCTTGTGGTAAAATGCCGTGAGATTCAAACCCCAACTTTTATGCAAGACGTCTTGCCCCTGATTCCAGTATTCGGGGTTAAGATACCAAGCAATTTCACCTATTATATTTTCATCAACTGAATACACTCCTATATCTCTTATAAATTTATCGTCATAGAGTGTAATTTCCCATGATGTGTTATCGTTGATTTTCTCAACATGCTGTTTGAGTTTTTTTAACAGCAAAATCCATTGATAAGTCAATAAGATTGTTTTCTTTCATATTTAACACCAAACAAATTATAATTAAAGCAAATCAATCGAGAAAGTCTGTTCATTTTTCAATTATTTAATTCGCCATTTTCTGATATCCGATTCCTCATCAATTCTCTGCTGACTTAAATGGTCGTATGAAAGGAATTTGATTGAATTTTGAGATTCAGAGCAAAGAGACTCCTGAATCGCCTTCATGCTTTCTGATTCATAAAAATTGCTTGAATGTGTCAATAAAAATGCCATTAACGCTTTATATCTGCCAGTTTCATTGGCAAGCCAGTATTGATAGCTTTCTATATATTTTTGCTCAAGTTGTGGGAAAACTATATCTGATTCATTCTGATGAAAATCATATGAACAAACAAGTCTGAAAGCGCCGCATAACAAAACAAGTTCCCAATCTTCAAATGAAACACCATTGTTAAAAAAATAGTCTTTAGAATAATACTTATTTTGACTTCTTAAATGAAAATCACAGATAAACATCATCTCTAACAGTTTTCTTTTAGTTTCACCATCCAAATTCAATGATAACCCTCTGTTATAGATATTTGCCAGACAATATAAAAGAGCCTGGATAGCATATATGAGTTCAAATGATGTTACTGTTGTCTTGCTTTTATTTGCTTCTATATACATGTTCTTTATTTCTTCTTTCACCTCTTCAGCTTTTGGAAGATTACCGTTTTGAGCCCATGTGTTTTTACGCCATTTGAAAGTTCGATATTGACTCTTCTCATACAAAAAGAAAAAATACGGTTGAGCCGGGTTACTTTTATCACATGCTTTTTGGAAATATTCATCCACCATTTCCACAAAAATTGTGTTTTTATTTTTCAAAAATTCCCACGTTTCATATTGGAGTTTATATGAAGTTCTGCCGTATGTACTTTTGAAAATTAACTTTCTAAGTTCTCCTGAAATAATAAGTGAGTCCGATTCACATAACAAGTAAGAGAGAGCATAAATAATTTTGATTTGATTTTCTCTTTGTTCTACAGAAAAATTATTTGATTGCTCACACAAAAACCTTATAAAGCTTTCCTGTTGTTGCACAGATAGGGAAGATACATAAGCAAACGCAAATACAACCAATCTGTCAAATTTTTCATCATCAATTCGTATTAAATTAGTACTATTATCCTTTATGTCAACAAAATCCGGCAAATTCAACAAGATGTTCAAAGCAATTGTATTCTCAACATTCTTGAATGCCATATATTTTGCCAATGCAATCAATCGATAATATGCCGTACAGAAGGAAAAAGTATTGCCCCTTATTTTAGCAACTTCCGAACTTTCTTCAACTATAGAAATCAATTCAAGTTTTTTATCCTTAGATATTGTATTCAAATCTATAGAATAATTGTTTTTTCTTTCACCAAGTTGAGCACAAATGCCCAACACATTTATATAGTCGTATAGCGTATACGGCTTATTATTACAATCCGATAAGGCAGCGGTGGTAAAATTGTCAACCAACAATGTCATAACAGGCTTGATTTTTAATATTTTATCATTTGTAAATACTATTTTTTGCAATAAACCTATATAGTCACTTAAGTTAAAATTATTGATAGCTTCGTGCAAGAGAAAGCATAATAACGGCTGGTTTATTGTCAAATTCAGTATTTCCATGCCCATATCTTTAATACCAATTGCGCAATGATCAACATTGATATTTTTCCAATCATTCTTGAGCTTTTCCTTTATTTGATTTGTGGTGGTGGCTGAAAAAAGCAAAGTATTCGCCTTATCAGCCATGTTAGTATTTAATTTTTCGTTCTTCGAAATCATATTATAAATGCTTCTTGCGATAACAATTTCATCGTTCGCAAAGAAAAAATTTTTTATCTCATTGAAAGAATAACAAAGTGAATAATTTTCATACTCCACAGACAAATATTCTTTTATGTTACAAAGAAAAACCCATAAAATATTTAAAAACCCATCTATTTGTTCACTTGAGGGCTTATTTGCAGTAAATAATCTTCTAATTGTTTCCGAATAATTTCCATTAAGAATCAAAAAATGCTTGGAATTAAAAGAAAACTGCAAATCATCTCTTGTTTTCCCCCTAGAAATCTTTTCCGGTCCTTTAATTCCGCACTTTATCCTGAAAGCCTTATTTTTCAGAAGCTTTGAAAAATCATGTGAAAATAAGTTTATAGCTTCCTCGTTGTTTCTATTATCATTGACAATCAAATTTTCAAATTGTTTGATAAAACCATCAAAAATATTCTCAGATTGTTTTTTTTGATTCTTCATAAAATATCACCTTTGGAATTATGTAACATTTTATAAGCGTATCACATATATCGTGTTACATTATTTTTCCTCATAATACATCATACAAGGTGGAAAAGTCAACATTTTATGAAATTTTGTAACATTTTTTGTAAGAAAGTTGTATCTAGCGTGTTTTTGTTTTTAACCCTATAATAAAATCACACAAGAAACAAGTCAAACATTCTCTGTTAAACCTAAAAAATGGAACTTATTATTTTTCATCCATACAGAGAAATAAGACTTTAAGGAGGTGTTAAAACAAATGGCCAGCCAAGCAAGAATGATTAAATATATGACAAAACTTAATAAACTTTAAGGAACTGATTTTATGTTCAAATCAAGAGATCGGCCGGATTCGAGAAAATTGAAGCAATAAAACAGGCAAAACATTAACATTATTACAAATTATAAGGAGAAAAAACATATGTTAAACAATATTAAAACAAGAAAATTCATTTCTTTTATTCTTGCATTAGTCATACTATCCACTTCTTTTGTAGTTGCTGCAAGCGCAACAAATTACAATTACAACCCATCTGCCGCTGCATCTTATGCACTAAAATACGCATACAGTTACAACCCAAACTATACATCCTACAAAGGTAAGGGTGGCGATTGTGCCAACTTTGTTTCACAGTGCCTTTACAACGGTGGCATTGCTAAAACTTCTAGTTGGAAACCTGGAAGCACTCAATGGATCAACTGCGGTGGTTTAAAAACTTTTCTTTGTTCTACACTCGGTTGCAAGTATATTTCACAACCATCTGCCAGTCAAATCGATGTTGGCGATGTAATGTACTACAACAATGGCAGCCATGTTTGTATCGTTTCCAAAATAGAAAATGGTGTACCTAAGGTATGTGGTCATACGACTGATACTAAAAACGGCTCATATAAACAAGGGTATTCTACTTATGGGGTAATAAAATTATCAAATACTACCAATAAAACAAAAAAATACACTCTAAACCTTAACTGTTATCTTGACGGTTCATACAGAAGTAACATTTCCGGTATAGCTACTGCCGATATTTATATCAACGGCAAACTTGTCGGAAATGATGTAACAGATTTTTGCCAATCATATCCTGCAGGTACTACATACAAGATTACAGATATCCGTACAAAGAGTGGATACAGATATCTTGGCAGTTCAAGTTATTCAGGAACAATAAAAAGCAACGCAAACATTAACCTTTCTTTCTACAAGGTAGTGACATATTTCACAACAAATTTCCGTATGAAGAGTGGTGCATACACCACTGCTTACTCATCATATACATGTTCTTCATCGGTTGGTAGAATATATCCAGGGGATGTCATTTCAATAAAAAAAGTGTACAGCAATGGGGTCGCACAGATCATTTGCCCGTGGATTGATAGCAGTGGAAGTTACAACAAAACTGTTTACTGCAAAGTATCTGAGTTAAAATTCAAAGCCACTAAATACATTAATGCATACGATCTCAGTGGTTCCTATATAGGGCGTGTTTATCCCAATGATTTAGTCTCCGTCGCCCAGGTATACTCTAACAACACTTTACGCGTTTTTTGCCCATGGACTGGCGGTTATCAACGAGAGATCTTAATTTCAGGTTCCGCGATCTATTAAATGTGAGATTCTTCTAATCTATGGAACCCTCTCTCACTTGGATGAGGGTTCCTTTACAATTTCTGATTCAATCAAATATCATGATAAAAAAGAGGTATCATATGAAAACTATAGTTCTAGCCGGTGGTCCAAGCAGCGGAAAAACAACGGTTATAAATCATATAAAGGAAAATGGTTTAGACATAGGCTTTGATAAGGTTATCTGCATTTCTGAAATAGCAGAAAGGATTCTGAATCGCAATCCTCTCATTCGCCAAAATCAGTGGGAATTTCAGACGATAATCTATTATTGTCAACTCGAGGTTGAAAACACATATCGTTCACTTTTGCAAGAAACAAACACTCTGCTGATAATTGACAGAGGATTGGCTGACCTAGCAGTGTATCTATCTGATAAAGCAACAATGTTTATGGATAAAAATAAAACATCATTAACAGAAATTTTTGCTCGTTACGATGCAGTATACCTTTTGGAAACAGTCCATTCTTCCCAATATAAAAAAACAAATATTCGCACCGAATCTTCCTCCGAAGCCGAAATGCTGAATAATTCAACTATTAAAATATGGAGTCAGCACCCAAGATGCTATTTTCTTAAAACAACAAAACAATCTAAAGACAAGGTTATTGAAACTATAAGGATGATTAAAGAAACTTCTAAAGACTGGGCATAAAAGCATTCTGAAAAAAAAGTATCAGTTTAATTAACATATAACCTATTACTTAAAACTCTATTTTCAAGGAATATACATTTATAGCTTTCCATTATGGAGTTCCACGGCAAATTCTATTCATTCACTTTCATCAAAGTTATAATGAAAAAATGTAAAACAAAAAGCCCATCTAATATAATCTCTTGAAAGGTTTCTATGTTTAGTAAAAAAACCTCGTTTACGGTTGTGGTACCCGAAATTGATTACGGCTTGGAGCGCCTATCAATTTCAACCACTGCCCCTCTGTGACTTCCGCTTTGTCATCCACAGGATGCGCTCGGTCATAGACTACCGACTTCGCAATGCTCAGTCGGTAAAACTTAATTGTTAAACAAATTATAATGAAGGAAATCAATCAAGAAATAAAAAGAAAAACCATCCAATTGGATGGTTTCTCTTTTTGGCTCTATGTAACGAAAATCAAACTACTAAAAGTAAATTTATTTCATATTTTCTTTTGCAGTGTTAATGGATGATATTAATATCTTTTTTATTTCAATACATTTTTCTTGTATTTCTTTATTGTTATAGTATCCACCATCAATTAAAAGCTCAATCCAATATTCTGTTTCGTAACATTCTTTTAAAGCTATTTGTAACTTTGATACAAAATCAGCTTCACTATGTGCATAAAAAGCTTCACGAATATTTGCACCAATACTTGTACCGGAACGAATAAATTGATTTATCAATACACCTTCACACTTAGTTGCTCGCAATTCCTTACAAACCTTTAAAACTTCAAGTGCAAATGCTTTAGATTTATTAATTAAAGGGCTTTCCTTCATAAGATTACCACTTTTCACAAATATATTGTAACAACATTAACTACATTTGACAATATAGTTATTCACTATTCACTCTTTCTTCTTACCTGAAATTCCGTTCACGAAAACCTTTTAGTGAATAGTGAATAGTGAATAAGCAAAAATTCCGTCCACTATCGTGAACGGAATTTTTTGGGATCTCTACACCTTTTCGAACCCCTATACAAGCTCTCCTACATAATCTTATTTTATGCTCTTTTTGATTTTACTAATTCGCCAATCATTGCACCACCAATAATACATATCGCACCAATAATTTGTATTACGGTCATTTTCTCACCGAGCAATAGGGCAGCAAAAACAACAGCTGACAACGGTTCCAAATAACCGCACACTGCTACTGTTTGCACAGGAAGTTTTGCAAGAGGTGAGAAATAAAGATAACAACCAACTCCCGTATTTAGAACACCGAGTATTAAAATCCAAGCCCAAGTGTCCTCAGGTACATTGATAATAAATCCTTGTTTAATTCCTGTAAACACCGCCACGGTCAAGAAACTAACCGCAAGTTGTATCACGGAGTTTTCCATTCCGCTTATATTTTTTGATTGCTTGTTAAGTGTTACCATAAAGAAATACATTACAGCTGACATTGCACCGCAGAACAGACCCCAAGGGTTGCTCTTGCCAACTGCATTACCGTTTACAAGAAAAATACCAACAAGCACCGTTGCAAAGCCTAACAATTTAGGGGGAGTCAGTTTTTCGCTAAAGATAATCGGTGATAATATCATCACAATAACAGGACCACAATAATAAAGTAACGACGATAAGCTTACACCTATCTGCTGATATGCTTCATATAGGAACATCCAACTTGTTCCCATTGCAATACCTGACAAGGCAATAAAAACTGTGTCTTTCTTATATTCTTTTATATGAAATTTACCCTTACCAATTAAGAAGAGGATAATTAAAAGGATACTGCCGATTAGTGTTCGTAAAAATACAATTTCATAACTGTTCAGAGGTATATGGCTTGCTACTATGCCATTTAAACCGAACAACAGTAATGCAGATATATATTTTAAAAATGCTTTTTTATCCATGTTATACTCCTTGATTTCAGATTGAAAATATTGTATCATAAACCATAATATAACAAAA
>JAZSDZ010000155.1:0-4704 GCA_045531435.1 Candidatus Fimenecus sp. | reverse complement strand
CTTGGTAAAACCTGAAGAGGCAAGTGTTAAAAAAGCTTTCACAGTTCGTGAAAAAGACGGAATTATGGAGCAGTTCAAGGTTGCAGAAAGCTATCTTAAACTTAATTCATTTGAAATCGGATTTACTCCTTGCAAGATTATGACAGGTATTAATGCAGTAACTGATGAAATGACTTATGTAACTTACGAAAAGAACATGGTTATTACAGCAAACATTACCTTCACAGGAGCTTTGGCACAACACGGTACGGTAGTCGTTGAGTTCCCTTGCACATCTTCACTTACATACAACTTCGGTTGGCCAACTGCAGAATAAAAGCTTTTAAAGTAAAATACGGTACAATTTTGTACCGTATTTTTTTGTTGACAAGACACATTTATAAGTATAGAATTTAATTATAAAAAAAGGGGGATTAACAATGAAAATCAAACATGTAATCGCTGAAACAGGTCTTACTGACCGTGCAATAAGACTTTATATTGAAAACGACCTTGTTAAACCTGAATGTGACGAAAATTACAATGGCAGAAAAAGTATAGATTTTTCTAAAACTGATGTTGCAAATCTTAAAAATATTGCCTTACTTCGTAAAGCAGATTTTTCAATTCAGGAAATCAAAAATTTACAGTCAGGTGGTGAAACTGCACAACAAACAGTTAAAGATTATATAAAAAGAATAAATGAAAAAATTCAATTCAACACAGAAATAATCGAAAAAATAGGTACTCTTGCCGACGAAGATAATATCACAATCGAAATTATCTGCGAAAAACTTTCAACTAATTTAGCAGACGAAAAAGTCCCTGCAGAAGATATGGAACTGTCACCAAAAGAACAAAAAGAAAAACATATTTTTACAGTAATTTCTGTAATTGGTATGGTGTTGTCTTGTGGTACGATGTTAATAGTGCTTTTGTTAGTAATATTTGGATTTGATTGTAAATATCCTGAATTTATTTCATGTTATGAAGATTTTACATACAAGTTGTTTTTGTATCTGTTACAATATTTTTTCTTAATACAATTTGTGTTGTGTTTAATAATTTATTTACTATATAAGAAAAATAAAAAAGTAGGTAAGAAAAAAGATAGAAAAAAATCCTTGTGTATTTTCATCACGATATTATGGTCAATATCATTATTATTGTCACCAGCTGTATTTATGTGCCATTTTTTAGGTGGATATATTTCGGAAACAACTAATCCAAATAACTATTTAGAAGTTGATGAAAAAGATATGCTATATGAGTGGGAAGACATTTTTCAGGTTTTCCCATATAAAATGCCTGACTCGGTAAAACAACTTGTATATAACAAAAACTCCACAACAAAATATTATTATTCATATTCTGATGAATTTTTAGGTGGTTTTCATATGGATATATATGCAGAATGGCAACTTGACCACGATACAGAATCCATTCACGGAAGTGACTACGAAAATGAGAAGCAAAGAATATTAAACAAAGATAATATTTTGTGCATAGAAACTATGGGTGATTGGCAATGTGTTTATTTCAAAAAAGGCTATAGTGATGTAATTGATATGTGCGAATACAATTATCTGTTCTTCGCATATAATGATGAAACACATACTGTAAGATATATTGCTGAATATGGGCGCAAGGATGACCCATATCATCGACAGTTAGAATGGTAACCAAGCGTGGTCTTTTGGCCACGCTTTTTATGCTTGTTTTTAATTCCTACTAATTTTATGTGAATTACATCTTGAATTCCTACTAATTTTGTAGTATATTATTCCAGTAACAAAAAACAATACTCTAAAAAGGGTGTAAAAACTATGAAAATCTCAACAAAAGGCAGATATGCGCTTCGTCTTATGACCGATTTGGCAATTCATAAGGACGACGGATATATCTCAATAAAAACCGTATCTCAAAGACAGGGTATAAGTGAAAAATACCTTGAGCAGATTATTAAACTTTTGGCAAAAGAAAATCTTGTTGAAAGTATACGTGGTGCTCAGGGTGGCTACAAATTAACCCGTGAACCCATTGAATATACAGTCGGTGAAATTCTTCGTGTTACCGAAGGTAGTCTTGCTCCTGTTGCTTGTCTTGAAACTGAAGAAAATACCTGCGAAAACTGTATGGACTGTGTGACACTTGAAATCTGGCAATGTGTCCTTGATGCAGTTAACAAAGTTGTTGATTCAATTACACTTCAATACTTGGTTGACAAACAGAAAGAAAAGGGTAATTGCGTATGTTGTTAAAGTACGATTTACACGAAGCGGCTCGTTATATGGGCTATAAACACGGTGCAGAACCGAGTGAAGAAATATGCGAATTGGTTGAAGAAACGTATAATGAACTTTGCAAAGTAATTCAACCAAAATACATTTACAAAGAATATGATTTCACAAAAACGGAAGACGGAATCATTGTTGATGGAATTGAGTTTAAAAGTAAAAAAATGCTTAATCATCTTCGTGATTCCAACTCAATAATTCTCTTTGGTGCAACATTGGGGCAGGGTGCTGACACTCTTATCCGTAAATATTCCGTTACAGATATTGCCATGACAGCTGTTGCTCAGGCTGTTGCAGGTTCAATGGTTGAAAATCTTTGTGATATCGCTTGTGACGAATTGAAAAACGAGATAAAAGGTGAACACAGACCTCGATTCAGTCCCGGATATGGTGATTTCCATATATCATCACAAGCTGATTTTTTTAAACTGCTTCCTATGAACAAGCAACTTGGAATATCACTTTCCGACGGATTTATGATGACTCCCACAAAAACTGTCACAGCGTTTATTGGTGTAACAAAGGATAGATAAATATGACATTCAAAGAAAAATTTGGCAAAGAAATACTGTTTTTTGATGGTGCAATGGGTACAATGCTCCAGAAAAATGGTTTGAAAACAGGTGATTTGCCTGAAAATATGAATATAACAAACCCGCAAGTACTTCTTAAAATTCATAAAGAGTACCTTGACGCAGGATGTAATGTAATCACAACAAATACATTTGGTGCTAATTCTCTCAAATTCAATAATGTTGAAGAGATTATTACAGCAGGTGTGAATCTTGCTAAAAAGTCAACAAAGAATTATGACAGAGATACATTTGTAGCACTCGATATCGGACCTATCGGCAAACTTTTAGAGCCTTGTGGTGATTTGCCATTTGAAGATGCTTATGACCTTTTTAAAGAACAGGTTATAGCAGGTGAAAAAGCAGGTGCTGACCTTGTTTTAGTCGAAACAATGGGTGATTTGTATGAGATTAAGGCTGCAGTTTTAGCAGCAAAGGAAAATACAAATCTTCCGGTCCTTGTATCATTGATTTTTGATGAAAACGGCATTCTTTTAACAGGTGCAGACATAAAAACTGCAGTTGTAACACTTGAAGGTTTAGGTGTTGACGGTATCGGTATGAATTGTGGTTTAGGTCCTGACCAGATGCTTGAATTATTAAAGGAAATGACCAAATATTCAGGCACACCAATATTCATTCAGCCGAATGCAGGACTTCCTATCAGCGTAAACGGAAAGACAACTTACAATGTAACGCCTGAAGAATTTGCAGAAAAACAGCTTCTCATCCTCAAAAATGGTGCTTGTGCTCTTGGTGGTTGTTGTGGTACAACTCCTGACCACATCAAGGCTATGATTGACCTTTGTAAGAATGAGAAGATTAAAGAGATTCCAAAGAAAAACTATACAGCAGTTTCTTCTTATTCAAAAACTGTATTTTTTGACGAAACTCCTGTAATTATCGGTGAAAGAATAAATCCCACAGGTAAAAAACTCTTAAAAGAAGCACTTCGTAATAATGATATAGATTATATCTATCGTGAAGGTGTCACTCAATCTGATGCAGGTGCTCATATTCTTGATGTGAATGTGGGACTTCCTGAAATTGACGAGCCAACAATGATGATAAATGCAGTTAAGGGACTTCAGAGCATTCTTGATTTACCTTTGCAGATTGACACATCTGACACAGTTGCTATGGAAAAAGCACTCCGTATTTACAATGGTAAGCCAATGATTAATTCTGTAAATGGGAAAGAAGAGTCAATGAATACTGTATTTCCACTTGTAAAAAAATACGGTGGTGTTGTTGTGTGTCTTACTCTTGATGAAAATGGAATCCCCGAAACTGTTGAAAGCAGAATCGCAATAGCAGAAAAAATTATAAACAAAGCAAATGAATACGGAATAGAAAAGAAAGACCTTGTTTTTGACCCACTTTGTATGACAGTAAGTACAAATAAGGATAATGCGAAAATCACTCTTGAATGTGTCAGAAGACTTAAAAACGATTTAGGTGTTCATACTGTCCTTGGTGTTTCAAATGTATCATTCGGACTTCCTAATCGTGAACTTCTCAATTCATCATTCTTCACACTTGCATTGAATAATGGACTCAGTGCAGGAATCGTAAATCCCAAAAGCGAAATGATGATGAATGCATATTATTCATACAACGCTTTAATGGGCAATGATAACAATTTTGAAAGCTATATTTCTAATGTAACAGAAACAAAAGCAGAAACCAAAACCGACAATGTTGACCTTAAAACTGCAGTTATAAAAGGCTTAAAGGAACAGGCTAAACAGGAAACTGAAAAAGAACTCAAAACAAAAACTCCACTTGAAATTATCGACGAAATTCTAATTCCTGCACTTGATATGGTTGGAAAAGATTTCGAGAATAACAAAGTA
>JAZSDZ010000145.1:0-12077 GCA_045531435.1 Candidatus Fimenecus sp. | reverse complement strand
CTTTTCTTATGGAACCTTTAAGTAGAATCCTTATAGATGCGGCTACTGTAATAAAAACATCCGGTATATTCATTAATTCATACTTACCGGTTATGACTTCAATAATTATTGCCTCAAGGTCACCTGGACTTGCAATTACATATAACTCATTTACTTTATTTATTTCAAATATCATATTAGTATTTTCAGATAAAATTTTTGTTCCAATGATAAAACTAATTTATTCTTTGAATTTAGTTTCAGTTTTTTCAACTGACGACTTTTGTTTGAGGAGTATAAAAGGAATCAAAAAAATTATTACAATTGTTTTATCATTATTTTCAACAATATTTACGGGACTGTTAACAACTCAAAGCATACTTACAAGTTCTTCAGATAGCCTTGTATTAAAAGGAATAAAATTTGTATCCGGAACTTTTATACCAATAGTTGGTGGAGGTATCGGTGATACTCTTTCATCTGTTTTCAGTAGCTTTTTAATAATGAAAAACACATTGGGAGTATTTATTATTGTTGTAATTATGGTTATAAATTTGCCTGTTATTATTAACTTACTTATATGGTATTTTTTCTTTTTGACTTGCTCAATTATTTCTTCATTATTCAGTCTTACAAATATATCAAAAATTTTAGATAATCTCGCATCAATAATTTCACTGATTAATATTATTGTTATATTTATTACATTCATACTTATCATTACAACAGGAATAATTATAGTTATGGGTAAACAATGATGGAAGATATAAAATTATGGACAATATCAATATGCGGAATTCTTGCATTTTCTTCAATATTTAAATTACTGATATCTGATTCTAAACTAAATAAAACAGTTAATATTTTTATATCAATATTAATAATTCTATATGTAATAAAACCGTTTAAAGAACTTAATTATGATAATGAAATAGAAGTTACATATGAGTCTCAAAATTCAAATGTATTGTACAAGGAAGGATATGAAAAAATTGTAAGAGAATCAATTATAAAAATATGTAATGAAAATAATATATCAGTTATATCACTTAATATTGATTCATATGTAGATGATGATTATTACTTTATTAATAAAATAGATTTACAAATTAATACACCTGGAGATAAAGAGAAACTTAAATCTATTTTTAAAGAAAAATTAGGCTTTGAGGTGAATATTTATTGAACTTCATTGAAAAAATTAAATTAAAAATTAATAATTTAAATATAGATAAAAAGACATTAGTTTTGTTTTTCTGCGGAGGTCTAATAATAATTATTATATTTTTCTCTGAAGTTTTTAACGAAATGAATGAAACAGAAAAAATAGAAGAAATTTCATATGATGATAATTATTGTTCATATCTTGAAACAAAAATTAAAAATTTTATAGAAAAAATAGATGGTGCAGGGAAGACTGAAGTTATAATTACTCTTGCTGAAACCACTGAATATATCTATGCAACTGATGATAAAGACATAAGAAAAAATAATTCAAATAGTGACGATAAAACATTTGAAAAAGACTATGTTATTATAGAAAATAATAATAATGATGTGGGCTTACTTATTAAAACAATTGAACCTAAAGTTAGAGGTGTTGCCATATCATGTGAAGGTGGTGACAATTCAAAAGTCCAGCAACAGATTTATTCGACAGTTGAAGCACTTCTTGATATAAATACATCTGAAATTTCAGTTTCAAAATTATCATATTCGGAGGAATTAAAATAATGAAAAGCAGAATTATAGGTAAAAAGCAACTTTTAACACTTTCACTAATTATTGCATTTGGATTATCTGTTTTTGTCAACTGGTATTATACAAACAATAATTCTGATTTAAAATTGCCTGAAGTAACAAAAACACATAATATCGGAGATGCTCAGTTGGTGAATTCGAATAATACAACTATAAACAACAAGGACTATTTTACAGAAGCAAAATTAAATAGAGATAAAGCACATGATGAGTCAACTAAACATTTAAAAAACATTATTTCGGATAAAGAATCAGATAATGAAACTGTATTGTTAGCAAAAGAAAGATTAATAAATATATCTGAACAAATTAAACTTGAAACTGACATTGAAAATCTAATTAAAGCTCAGTTAAAAAATGATTGTATAGTTACATATAATATTGATGGCATAGAAGTTGTGATTCCTAAAAATTCACTCGATGAAAACTCTGTAGTAAAAATTAAAGACATTATACTTGCCAAAACAAAATTAACATCAGATAAAATTATTATAATAGAACTGAAATAATGCATATACAACTAAATTATACATTTTTCTATTGAATTTTATATTGATAAATGGTACAATATACATAAATTTAATGTATATACATTCGTACCGCAGAAAAATGAAAACACTCCCTGTTATTTTCTGGCGGGGAGTGTAATTTTTTTGGAGGATATTATGACTCGTAAAGAAGAAAGAGAACTTGCTTTTACATTAGTTTTTGAAAAAATCTTTAATAATGAACTTTCTATGGACGAAATTATTGATAATGCTGTTGAGGCTCGTCTTATCGAAGACAATACCTTTGCTTTTTCACTTGCACAATTAACATATGAGCATGTTGATGAATTAGATAATATTATCAATAATAATTCTGTTGGTTGGAAAGTAGAACGTTTACCGAAAGTTTCACTTGCAATTATGCGACTTGCCTTATGTGAAATATTATATGTACCATCAATTCCAAATGGCGTTTCAATTAATGAGGCAGTTGAACTTGCTAAAAAATTCTCTTCAAATGAAGATTCATCGTTCATCAATGGTGTTCTTGGTAAATATGTAAGAGAGAATGTGACAGAATGAGTTATTTTCTTGGTATAGATACAAGTAACTATACAACATCTGTTGCATTATACAATGATGGTAATAATACAGTTGTAAGTTTAAAGAAGCTTCTTCCTGTTAAAGATGGAGAAAAAGGAATACGCCAAAGCGATGCTGTGTTTCATCATACTGTTCAACTCCCAGAATTAATTTCTCAACTTTTTAACAAAAACAAGTATGACATCACTGCTATTGGAGTGTCCGTTAAGCCTTGTAATGAAGAAAATTCATATATGCCATGTTTTTTAACAGGTATTTCAGTTGCTGTTGCCTTATCAAATGCTTTAAATGTTCCGTTGTATCGTTTTTCACATCAGGATGGTCATATAGCAGCTGCATTATATTCTGCAGATAAGTTAGATTTGATTAGCAAAAAATTTTTAGCATTTCATATTTCCGGTGGTACATCACAAGCATTAATTGTACAACCAGATTCAGAATATTTTAATACTGTTAAAATATCTGATTCACTTGACTTAAAAGCAGGACAGGCTGTTGACCGTGTTGGACTCTCTTTAGGATTAAAGTTTCCATGTGGACCCGAATTAGAAAAACTTGCAATTAATAGCAATAATTCTATTGAGAAAGTAAAGGTTTTCAGACGAGATGGTCAATTCAGTCTTTCCGGCGTTGAAAATCAATGTAAAAAAATGCTTGAAAACAATAATAAACCTGAAGATATTGCTTTACATTGTTTAAGTTATATTTTTTCTGCTATTGATGATACTGTAACTGAAATTATCGAGAAATATGGAAATTTGCCTCTTGTTTTTTCCGGAGGTGTTATGTCTAATTCTTTAATCAGACAATCTTTACAGGAAAAATATACTTCTTATTTTGCTGAACCACAGTTTTCATCTGATAATGCATGTGGTATTGCAATTCTTTCGTCTATCAAATATAAAAAGGACAATAAATAATGAATTCACCTCTTATTCTGACTGTTACACAATTAAATTCATATGCTCGTTCGATTATTGAACAAGATAATAATCTTAACAACATATTTGTCATTGGAGAAATTTCAAATTATGTTGACCATTACAGAAGTGGTCATTTATATATGAATATTAAAGATGAACAGTCAGTTATAAATGCAGTTATGTTTTCGAGTAATGCATCCAGACTTAAATTCAGACCTGAAAATGGAATGTCTGTAATTATAAGGGGTAGGGTATCGATTTATGAGCGAGACGGCAAATATCAATTATATATTGATGATATGCAACCTGATGGAATTGGTTCTTTATCATTAGCATTTGAACAGCTAAAAGAAAGACTTTCTAAAGCTGGATTATTTAATAGTGATCATAAATTGCCTATACCTGAATATCCTAAAAAAATTGGTGTTATTTCATCACCAACAGGTGCAGCAGTACAAGATATCTTAAGTGTTTTGAACAGACGTTATCCCTTAGCTGATATTATTTTTGCCGGTGTACAAGTGCAAGGGGATAGTGCGGCATATTGTTTATGTGAGGCAATAAGACAAATGAATAACACTGATGCAGATGTTATAATAATTGCTCGTGGTGGTGGCTCTGTTGAAGATTTATTGCCATTTAATAATGAAAGTCTTGCTTATGAAATATATAATTCACATATACCTATCATTTCAGGTGTAGGACATGAAACCGATTTTACTATTTGTGATTTTGTTTCAGATTTAAGAGCACCAACACCTTCTGCTGCTGCGGAGCTTGCTACTCCCGATATTGCAGAGTTGAAATTTTATATTAATAAATTAAATAGTTCATTAAATAAATCTATTGAAAACTATGTTAACAATTTAAGTTATGATTTAGATAGATATATTAATTATACTGTATTACATAACCCTGAAAAACTATTAGAAAATACAACGAAATATCTTTATAATCTTAACGAAAGAATTAATATCAGTTTTAAAGAAATATTAACAAAAAATTCATCATCCTTTGCTATACTCTGTTCAAAGCTTGATGCGTTAAGTCCTTTGAGAGTTTTAAGCAGAGGTTATTCAATTACAAAAAAAGATAATTTAGTTGTTAAAGATATAGATGAGTTAACTTGTGGAGATAAGGTAACTATTCAATTATCAAACGGTTGTGTAAATGCAGAAATTATTGAGGTGTAATAATGAAACTAACATATGAACAAGCAACAAAAAGGCTTGAAGAGATAGTATATAAATTAGAAGAAGGTTCGCTTTCTCTTGAGGACTCACTTTCTCTTTATGAAGAGGGAATTAAGCTTTCGGAATTTTGCATGAAAAAGCTTGAAAATGCTAAACAAAAAATCATAAGTTTAAATGAGGCACATAATGATGATTGATATTAAAGAATATATAAATCAACAAGCAGATATTATTTGCAATAGATTAGAAGTTTTGCTTTCTGAAAATTTACCATCAATTGTTTATGATGCTATGAAATACAGTGTTTCTAATGGTGGAAAAAGAATCAGACCAATACTTGCAGTTGAGTTTGCTAAAGTTTGTGGCGGTAATATTGATGCTGCTATTGATTTTGGTTGTGCTGTTGAATTAATTCACACCTACTCATTAATTCATGATGATTTACCTTGTATGGATAATGACGATATGAGAAGAGGTAAACCTTCCTGCCATATTGCTTTTGGTGAAGATAATGCTTTATTAGCTGGTGACGCTTTGCTAACTGAAGCCTTTGGAATTTTAACTGTTCCAAGAAATATACCTTCAATCAATATTGTAAGGGCTGTTTCTTATCTTTCTTCATTTGCAGGTATAAATGGGATGGTTGGTGGTCAGGTTCTTGATTTACAATTTGAAAAATCTCAACCGACTATTGATGAAATTTTAAAGATGTATTCACTAAAAACATGTTGTTTAATTAAAGCTGCTTGTGTACTTGGCTGTTTAACAAGTGAAATATATGATGAAAGTAAAATTATTGCAGCTATTAATTATGCCGAAAATTTAGGAATTGCTTTTCAGATTCAGGACGATATTCTTGATGTTGAGGGAGACAGCTCTTTACTTGGAAAACCTGTTGGCAGTGATGAAAAAAATGATAAATCAACTGTAGTTAAACAACTTGGTCTTGAAAAGTCAAAACAACTTGTCAATAAATATACAGAAAAGGCCATTTCTGCTTTAAGTGTTTTTAATAACAATACTGATAGTTTAAAACAAATTGCTTTTATGCTTTTGAACAGAAAGAATTGATTGGAGTTTTCTTTAATGGGATATAAAATATTGAATAATATTAAATCTCCTTATGATTTAAAGAAACTGAATATTGAAGATTTAAATTTATTTTCTGCTGAGATAAGAGAATGTATGATTAAAACCGTTTCAGAAAATGGCGGTCATCTTTCCTCTAATCTCGGTGTTGTTGAGTTGTCTGTTGCACTTCATAAAACATTCAATTCTCCTGATGATAAAATTGTCTGGGATGTAGGGCATCAGATATATGCACATAAATTGATTACAGGTCGTCTTGATAGATTTCACACGTTAAGAAAAGAAGATGGAATTTCAGGATTTTGTGCACCTAATGAAAGTGAGCACGATGTTTTTTACAGTGGTCATTCCAGCACATCAATTTCTTCTGCATTAGGAATTGCTGTCGCAAATAAGAATCTTGGAAACAATAATTACACTATTGCAATTATCGGTGATGGTGCACTTACAGGTGGTATGGCATACGAGGCTTTGAATAATGCAGGTCGTTCCGGTACAAAACTTATTGTTATACTTAATGATAATGAAATGTCAATTTCTGAAAATGTTGGCTCAATGGCAAGATATCTTGCTGTTGTTCGTTCTAAACCTGAATATAAAAGATTAAAGTTAAGAACAGAAAAATCTCTTAACAAAATTCCTTTAATTGGTAAGAAAATTGCTCATTTAATTTCTAAAATTAAAACTAATATTAAAAATTCAATGTATAAAAGTACTTTTTTTGAAGATTTAGGTTTTAATTATATGGGACCCATTGATGGACATAATATCGAACATTTATGTGAAGCTTTGAATTCTGCAAAATTATCTGATGACCCTGTTTTGTTGCATATCAGTACAACAAAGGGTAAAGGATATAATTTTGCTGAGGAATCACCAAGTGATTATCACGGCGTTTCAAAATTCGATATTGATTTAGGTGCAACTTCAAGTAAATCAACTAATTTTTCAGAAGAGTTTGGTAAAGAACTCTGTGGTTTAGCAGCAAAAAATAATAAAATATGTGCTATTACTGCTGCTATGTCATTGGGTACAGGTCTTAAAGATTTTTCTGAAAAATTCAATGATAGATTTTATGATGTCGGTATTGCCGAACAACATGCTGTTACATTTGCATCAGGACTTGCAAAAGGTGGTATGATACCTGTTTTTGCCGTATATTCCACTTTCTTACAGAGAGCATATGACCAACTTGTTCATGATGGTGCTTTACAGAAACAAAAAGTTATCATCGGGTTGGACAGAGCCGGTTTTGTTGGTGAGGATGGTGTAACACATCAAGGTGTTTTAGATGTGTCATATTTGAATAGTATTCCCGATGTAACGGTTTATTCACCTTTTACTTATGAAAGACTCAGATTCGATATTCAAAGTGCAATAAATAATGCTGAAAATCTTACTGTAATTCGTTACCCTCGTGGAAGTGAAAGTAAATTACCTGATAATTATCATATCTCTGAAAATGATTATGATTATTTTGAAAATAGTAATGATAATTTAATTATATCTTACGGCAGAATATCAGTGAATGTTATTAATGCTGTAGAAAAATTAATGGAATCAAATATTAATGTTTCAATTTTAATATTAAATAAAATTAAACCTATCGATAATGATATTTTTAAAATTACAAAGGAATATCAAAGAATATTTTTCTACGAAGAATCAGTGCAATCGGGTGGAATAGGTGAATCAGTTGCAAATATATTACTTAACAGTGGATATAAAAATGAATATTTTCATTTTGCAATTACTGATGAATTTGTACCTCACGCATCTGTTGATTCACTAATGAAAAAATATAAACTTGATACTGAAAGTATTGTTAAAAGTGTTATGGAGAAAATTAATGGCTGAAAAGAAAAGACTTGATACAGTTGTTGTTGAATTAGGATTTGCCGAAACCCGTTCAAAAGCATCTGCTATTATTATGGCAGGTGAGATATATGTGAACGGACAAAAAGAAACCAAGGCAGGATATTCAGTAAAAGAAAAGGATATTATTGAATTTATTGGTAAAAAGATGCCTTTTGTTAGCCGTGGTGGATATAAGCTTGAAAAAGCGATGAAGTCATTTGATATTATACTTAATAATTGTATATGTATGGATATTGGTGCTTCAACAGGTGGTTTTACTGACTGTATGCTTCAATGTGGCGCATCAAAAGTTTATTCAATTGATGTTGGATATGGTCAACTTGCGTGGAAATTGCGTACTGATGAAAGAGTTGTAAACCTTGAAAGAACAAATTTCAGATACCTTACAAAAGAAACAGTTACCGAAAAAATTGATTTTGCAAGTATTGATGTTTCTTTTATATCGTTAAAAAAGATTTTGCCTGTTTTATTTGATTTCTTAAAAACTGACGGAGAGACGGTTGCGCTTATCAAGCCCCAGTTTGAAGCAGGAAAAGACAAGGTCGGTAAAAAAGGCGTTGTTAGAGATGAAAATACACATAAAGAGGTCATTTCAGAAATTGTTGAATTTGCGTATGAAACAGGATTTTCTGTTTTAAATCTTGACTTTTCACCAATAAGAGGTCCCGAAGGTAATATTGAATATCTTATATTTTTAGCAAAATCTATTGATAAGACTCTTAATGTAAGTAATGATTATATTAATAATATTGTTGATAAATCTCATTCAGAATTGAGTGGTGAGTAATAATGAAAATTGGTATTTTACCAAATTTTACAAGAGAAAAAACTCGTGATGTTTTTAATAATACAATTTCATATCTTAAAAAATATAATTTAGATTATTATTTTGACAAAACATCTTTTCAGTCTTCATCTTTAGATATTAATAAAGATAAGATTATTGATAACATTTTTGAGAACACAGACCTTATTTTGGTTATTGGTGGCGATGGTTCGTTTATTCACGCCGCAAAAGATGCTGCAGTTCATAAAAAGCCTGTCCTTTGTGTTAATGCAGGTAATTTAGCTTTTTTAGCAGGTTTAGAAGGAAATGAAGTTGGATTAATTGAAAAATTGATTACAGGTGAATATACATCAGACAGAAGAATGATGCTTGAAGTAATTTTGAAAGAAAATGGTAATGAAAAATTACTTGGTTATTGTCTCAACGATATTGCAGTAGCAAGATTTGGCGATATTAAGCTTATTGACCTTGAAGTATATTGTAATAATAAGAAAATTAATTGTTATCGTGGTGATGGAGTTATTGTTTCAACACCAACGGGCTCGACAGCGTATTCATTATCTGCAGGTGGACCTGTAATTGACCCTGATTTAAGTTGTATTACATTAACACCGATTTGTAGTCATTCGCCTTTAAACAGATCCTTTGTTTTTAATGAAAAATCTGTTATTACAATTAAATCACCTATTTCATCTCAAAAAATCGGACTTTCTACAGATGGGGATAAATCCCTTGAATTGAATGATAACTTTGAAATAGTGATAAGGCAATCGTGTTATTATGCTGAATTTATTAGAATTAAATCTGATGAATTTTTTGATGTTTTAAATAGTAAATTATCGTAAAGGAATTATTATTCATGAAAAAGAAAAGACATGAACTAATCTTAAATTACATAAAGAACAATAATGTATCACGACAAGAAGAAATAATTAAGATGTTGAATGGACACGGATTTAATGTTACTCAGGCAACAATTTCTCGTGATATTAAAGAGTTAAAAATCATTAAAGAGCATTTTGGAAAAAACGATATAAGATATGCTGTAAGTGAAAAAATCGGTAATGATGATAATTATAAAATGATTTTTACTCGTTCAGCAATTTCCGCTGATGCAGCTATGAATATTATTGTAGTTAAATGTTATTCAGGTACGGCGAATGCTGCTTGTATTGCATTAGATAGCATGAAATTACCCGGTCTCGTTGGTACTATTGCAGGTGATGATACAATATTTGTAGCTTGTGAAGATGTTAAAGCAACATCAAATATTATTAACACAATTAATTCCTTACTTAAGGACTGATTATAATGCTTTCTAACTTAAAAATATCAAATATTGCAATAATTAAAGAAGCTGTTGTTGATTTCAATGACGGCTTAAATGTTTTAACTGGTGAAACAGGTGCCGGTAAATCAATTATTATTGATGCAATAAATGCTGTTTTAGGAGAAAGAACATCTCGTGAACTTATCAGAACGGAAAGTAATACTGCAGAAGTCTCTGCTTTTTTTGAAAACATTAATGAAAATGTTATTTCTGTTCTCAATGAGATTGGTGTTTCTTGTGAAGATGATAAATCATTAATGATTACAAGAAAAATATCAATCGACGGCAAAAATGTATGTAAAGTAAATGGTGTTACTGTAACAGTATCACTATTAAAGAAACTTGGACAAGCACTCATTAATGTTCATGGACAGTTAGATAATCATAACTTATTAAATGAAGAATTACATTATACATATATAGGCAGTTACGCTGAAAACCATGATATATATGATGATTATTTATCTGCATATAACAACTACTGTGAAAGCAAAAAAGCTTATGATAATTTAATTGTTGATGAAAGTGAAAAAGCAAGAAAAATCGATCTTTTAACATATCAAATTAATGAAATCGAATATGCAGATTTAAGAATAGGTGAGTGGGAAGAATTAGAAAATCGCAAGAAAATTCTTCAGAATGCTGAACAATTATTAAATTATATCAATACAGCAGTTGAAATAATTGATGGAAATGATAATGCAAATGGAGTTGCTGATTTAATAAATACAGCTTCTTCTTCACTTATAAAGGCTTCTTCAATTGATGAGAATTTATCGAGTGTATCAGATTCATTATCCGATATTTCATATACAATTAGTGATTGTTTAGCTGAATTAAAAGATTTTCTTTATAGTTTCGATATTAATCCTTTGGAACTCGAAGAGATTGAAGACAGATTGAACATAATTTTCAAATTATCAAAAAAGTATGGTTCAAATGAAGAAGAAATATTGAACTATTTAAATAATGCTAAACACCAACTTGAAGAAATTACTTTTTTAGATAAAAAGAAGGAAGAGTTATTCGTAGAGTTAAATGAAAAATACGAGATTTTAACCGATAAGGCAGATAAACTTTCAAGCAATAGAAAAAAATACGGTGAGATATTCATTAACGAAGTTAAAGATGAGTTATCTTTTCTTGATATGTCATCAATAAGTTTTAAAATTGTTCAGAACAGGAAAAACTTTGACGAAACAGGTGCTGACGAAATTTATTTCTTAATTTCTGCTAATGCAGGTGAAGAACCTAAGCCTTTATCAAAAATTGCATCAGGTGGTGAATTATCACGAATTATGCTTGCAATTAAAAATGTTCTTGCAAGTAAAGATAATATTCAGACATTAATTTTTGATGAGGTTGACACAGGTGTCAGTGGTCGTGCGGCACAGAAGATTGGTATTAAATTAAAAGAGGTTTCAAAAAACAGACAAGTTCTGTGTGTCACTCATCTTGCACAGATAGCATGTTTTGCAGATAATCATTTTCTTATTTCAAAGTCTGAAAAAGATAATAAGACATATACAAGTGTTGATTCTCTTGATTATGATGGAAAAATCAACGAATTGGCAAGAATAATTGGTGGTATTGATACTTCTCAATTATCATTAGATACTGCAGCTGAAATGATTGAAAATGCTAAAAAATATTGACAATTTAGTTTAATTGTGTATAATAATCTCAATGACTTTGAAGCGAAGAAGTAATAAGAACTTTGTAGTTACAGAGAGTGTTCGGTTGGTGTAAGAACACACGCAAAACTTATGAAATACATCGTGGAGTTACGCTTTTGAAGTAGTAGTAGGAAGTGTCGGGTGTACCCGTTATAGTACAGAGTAATGTCAGTTACTCGTTAAGGCTGTTATCGTGAGGTAACAGTAAACTGAGGTGGTAACACGGAATCTTTTCGTCCTCTGCTTTTGCAGGGGACTTTTATTATTTTGGAGGTAATTATGAAAGTTTATGAAGAACTCGTTGCTCGTGGACTTATAGCACAGGTAACAAATGAAGACGAAATCAAAAATCTTGTAAATGAAGGTAAGG
>JAZSDZ010000057.1:0-9276 GCA_045531435.1 Candidatus Fimenecus sp. | reverse complement strand
TCACTATGTCCTGTTGCTGGAATTATTTCTCTTGCAACAGTTTCTGTTCCACAATCGGCACAGTATGCATAATCGGTGTAACCATCTGCAGTACAAGTTGGTTGAACACCCGCTTCTTTAACAATGTTCTTGTGACCGGTTGCAGGTACAATTTCTTGTGCAACAATTATTTCACCACATACTGAACAATGGCTACCTTCTGTTAAACCATTCTCTGTACAAGTCGGCTCAACTGCATTGTCAACAATTTCGGTATGACCTGTTGCTGGAATTATTTCTGATTCGCTAATGGTTTCATTGCATACAGAACAATAACTTGATTCCGTGAAACCACTTTCAGTACAGGTCGCATTCTTGCCTTTAGTAATAACCTCGGTATGACCTTTAGCAGGAAGCACTGTTGATTCTGTAATAACCTCACCACATACAGAACAATATCCTGATTCTGCATAACCATCTTCGGTACAAGTCGGCTCTTTGCCCTCGGTAACAACTACCGTATGTCCTTTGGCAGGAATTGGAGTACTTAACTTAATCTGCTCACCACATTCGGAACACCTACTTGATTCAGTATAACCTGATTCTGTACAAGTCGGTTCTTTACCTGCTATTATAACTTCTTTGTGTCCTGTTGCAGGAATTGGGGTGCTCGACTTAATCTGCTCACCACACTCAGCACATATACTTGATTCGGTATATCCTGATTCTGTACAAGTTGGTTCTTTACCTGCTGTTATAACTTCTTTGTGTCCTGTTGCAGGAATTACAGTTGATTCAGTAATAACTTCACCACATTCAGCACATATACTTGACTCGGTATATCCTGATTCTGTACAAGTAGGTTCTTTACCTGCTGTTGTCACTTCAATATGTCCCTTTGCAGGAATTGTGGTCTTTTCTTTAATAACTTTTCCACAATCAGCACAATAGCCTGAATCCGAATACCCTGTTGTGGTACAAGTAGCATCAACACCACTGACTGTTACAATTAAATGTTGATTTGTTGCAGGAATTTCTTCTCTGTCTTTAATTACCTTATTACATTCCGAACATTTAATTGTTTCTGTGTATCCATTTTCACTACATGTAGCAGGTTTACCATTAACAATTGTTTCTTTATGTTCTTTTATTGGTATTTTCTCGGTTTTAAGTACCGTTTTACAGATTTTACATTCTGTATGTCCTGAACCTTCGTTAGTACATGTGCTTTCAATATCCGTTATCAGATTACTTGAAATATGACTGCCATTTTGTATTTCTCTTGACTCAAGTTTTTCATTACAGAAAGTGCAGAATCTTGATTCAACTCCATTCTGGGAGCAATTTGCTCGTTTTTCTGTAATCCAGTTACCTGAATTGTGTTCAGTAATTGGGATTTCTTGTGTTTCCATTACTTCATTACATTCAGCACATAATAGCACCTTTTTACCTGAAATCTGGCAAGTTGGTTCAGAGATAACATCCCAACTATCCGAAGCGACATGACTATGGTCAACCGAAAAAGCAGGAACATCCTCCGTTGACTCATTATTTTGAGGGTCAAGGAGAGGAATATCGCCATCTATAACCGGTCCTGCCAATACAACTGTACCCAAAGCAAGAGCAAAAGCCAAAGAACGCAGACTGTCAAACGCTTTAATGAAAATTGATGGTTTGTTTACTATTCTTTTTGCAACTGTTTCAGCTTCATCAGAGAAATCGTCATCTTCTTTGTCCATAAGTCCTATGTAGCAATCACGATTGTACTCATCCTGATGAAAGAATCTTTCATCATATTCTTCTGTTTCATTCAAGAAAGAAAATTCATCATTTTTTAAATGCTCACCATTTACATCGTCCCGTTGAAATTCATCGGGAAATTTTCTCATTTACTCACCTTCTTTCTTTTCAGGTTTTCGTATAAATACACATAGTTATACTTATACAATGATAATTATAATGACAATCGAAACAAATTACATTGTACTTTAGTGCAAAAAATAAAGCCAATCCGAAAATTGGCTCTAATAATTATATACTATTAATTTTTATGCCCAAGGGTCAGCACTTACAGGTACTCTAATGTCTGAAAGTAAGAATTGTTCCCAAAGGAACCATTGACCTGTTGATGGCTTTGTACGAAGTCTTATCTGTCGTGCAGAATCTGCACCGTTTGACTTAATATGTAATGTGAGATAGCCTTCATTAAAATTATCACGACTGTATGGATTTTCAAAGAATGTTAAGGTGAATGGTTCTGTTGGCTCATAGTTATTCTCCGGTGTTGCACCGTTAAAATATGAACGAGGAACATAGTCCTTGTCACGAAAACGGTCAGCAAGGAATTGTTTGTCATATCCGCTTAAACCTTTAGGTCCATGAAGAAACTCTAACATTTCACAACAAGCTTCTTTGTCAATTGGATAAATACATAATGCAGCAATTACAAGTGCTGCTGTTTTTTCAGGTGACTTTAAATCGCTTTCAGGCATTGATTGTAACTGTGCAAGGTTTACCGGTAATTGAGAAAGAGTTACTGAATAAGTTTTATTGCCCACTCCTGAAACTGCGTTTTTTACACCTTGTGCAATATTCTGTCCCGCCTGTGCTGTTGCAGAACGAGCTGCCTGTTCTGCTTGTCTTTTTAATGTATCAAATAATCCCATAGTTTTACCTCCAATATTATTCATCAATTATATTATAAAACGAAGTACACACATTTACATTGTACTTTAGTGCAAAAAATGACGGCACTGTTATAGCACCGTCAATTAAAACTTATTCAGGTTTATGGTCATTGATTACAAGTCCGCATTCTCTTGCTCTTACTGCAAGTTCTGTTCTGTTCCTGAAGCCGGTTTTATCTCTCATATTTTGTATATGAGCTTTAACAGTTCTCAAGGACACATGTAACTTTTCTGCAATAACTGCGTCGGGTTCACCACTCGTCAGTTCTCGCAAAACCTCAAGTTCCTTATCTGTAAAATCAATACTCATAGCATTACCTAATCGAAGTTTGGGTGTTGTGTCAGGATAAACAGATTCTCCTGCCATAGTTTTATCCATAACTGTAAGAATATTTTCTGCAGAAGACTCCTTGTACCAGAAACTATCAACACCGATAGCTCGTGCTCTGTCAAGAAAACTACATTCAGGTTGACTTGTTATTATGATAATCTTTATTTTTGGGAAGGATTTTTTAATTTTCTCTGCTGCTTCAAGACCATTTGCATCCATTGCAGTACAAACATCCATAAGAATAAGGTCAATCTGATTTCTGAAACAATAAATCTCAGCCATTGCTGCACTTTCGATAGCATGTACAATGGAATATTTCTCGCTACCTTCCACGAATATTTCCAAGAGCTTTCTTGCCATTGGGTCGTCTTCAACTATTAAAACTTTTATCATAGTATCTCGCCACTCTTTTTAGGTATTTTTATTGTAAGTTTAAATACAGGTTCCCATGAAACATACATTATGCCACCTGTTTTTTCAATTCTTTTTCGCAAAGAACTTAATCCGCCACCTTCTGTAATAGGAGCATCGGGGACTTTTCCGTCGTTACTTATACAAGCAATATAATACTTCTTTGTTGAGTCAATTTCAACAAAAAGTTTTTCTGCATCTGCGTGACGAATTGCATTCGTGAGAGCCTCTGTTGCTGATGCAACTATTAACTGCTGTATATCTTTATCTTCAGGGAGTTGACCGTCAATCTGAACTTCAACATTGGCCGACTTTGCAGCCTTAATCAATTCACCAAGATAGTCCTCTTTATTCTGTGGTGTTGTTTCCATACGGAGAACTGAAATATTTCTGTTCCATATATCAAGAACGGTTTTCAAATCACCATCATCACTGTTTAATGTACGACGTGTTGTAAGTAACGCCTGACCAATTTCATTGTGAATCAGCACTTTGGTTTCAAGACGTTCCTTTGAACGGGTATATTCATCAACATTTTCGCCATATTTACGAAGTCGTTCACTCATCAACTCAAGTTCTTCGTTTTTTCGTTTTAATGTATTGGCAAGTCGGTAATAATTTGTCATATTGGTAGCGACAATCTGTGTTGTCACACCAAGGTCTTCTCTTGAAAAAACCCATACACTATCATCGGGAAGTCGCAACTCCGGTTTATCACCCGTAACAAGTCTTGAAATACCCTTGTTCAGCCTTCCGTCACAAACAGCTTCCCAGAAAACATTGGCATTCTGAATATCATTTCCTAAAATTATATGTGACAATTCATTCATCTGATAATTGACAAGTTGAACCATTCCGTTTGACCTTGCAAAGCAAAGTCCTGTTGGAAGGTTGTCAAAGCTTTCTTTAACCGACAATGTAGAAATTGTATTCTTTCTCCTTTTATATTCAGCAATGAGAATATACACAAGATAAAATACATTCACAACCCAAACAGAAATGTAAAAAGGAAAGAAAGATGTAAGTATTGTGCTACTGTATTCCACATCAGCAAACACATTAGCATAATTCAAACTTACGTAAATAATCAATGTGCAAAAACTGAACGAAGAGAATACAAAAAGCAATATTTTGTGCAACAAATTCTTTTTATTCAATATAACATTAAAGAAAACACAAGTATTAAAGATTGTTAACATCAATAATGATAAAAGCACGAACATTCTTACATAGATGTGTAAATTCATAAAGTCAGGCATTACACAGCACCTCCTTTTTTTGAAAGAAGAAGGTCAATTGTAATGTCAGTATCTTGAACATCGTAGGAAATCTTGCAATCTGTTATCAAAATTGCAGATAAGCTTTCCTCTTCAATTTCATTTTCACATCCGATTTGCAGACGAAGTTTTATGTAATCATCCTTACCTACAAGATGGATAAGGATTGCAGTAATGTCAGTAGTAAAATACTCAACTATTTCCTCGAAAAAATCATAAATCTTAACTGCATATTCAACTGAAATATTGCCGTCACATTTACTGTCAAGAGATGTAAAAACTCCATTAAGTGCAATATTGTCAAGTGATTCGCGTAAACAATACTCAAGTTCTTTTGATGAAATACGGTTTGATTCCTCATTTAATAATAAAAGATTACTACGACGTTTTATATATGCACAGATTATACAAATATGAGCCAAAGCTATTCTTGCAGTTTCAGGTTTTTCCTCTGCCTGTTTCAGCAGAAAATTGGCTTTTGACAGCTGTTCCGATACTTCTTGTGCAATTCTGTCATACAGTCTGTTCTTTTCTTCAAGTCTTATCTTATTTTCTTTAAGTTCAAGTTCTGCTTTAAGAAGGACATAGTTTTCATTAAGATGTTCCTGTGTTTCAGTCAGTTCATTCATAAGCCTTTTGATTTCTTTGATATCCTCTTGCCAGAGAACATAACCACCTGAAATTTCTTTACTGTTTACAAGAACATTGCCACGCTCAACAGGCTTATTCTTTGCCCAACGCATTATGTCATCAGGAATATCGTCTGCAAAAGCAGATAGATAACACGGTTCATATTTTTTATCTACAATCTGAGCTGCAACAGTTGATATTTCAAACAGTTCATTATATCCCGTGTTAGAACGGATAAGACCACTCTGAATTGCACTTTCCAATAACAATGCAATTATAAGACAATCCATTGCAGTAAGGTCTACTTTAACAAAACCAAGAGCATATAGAATCCAGAACACCCCTGCACAAGCCAGTATTACAGCTGGTAATCTCTGAAAGGAACGGCTACCCGGTACTCGGCTTTTTACAAGCAACATAACGGTAAAATAAAATCCAAGGGAAACAAACCAAGTACAAACAAGGATAAATCCCCATTCGTGAGTATAAATGTCATTGTAATTTATTATTCCTTCAGGAAAATCAAACACACATCTGTGAATGTCGTTAGTAAAAATAAATACTAAAAGAATAATTGATGGAACAAATAGTAACTTGAATTTATTTGGAATAATATAATCTTCAGGTTTTCCCACATACTGTACAATAAATACTCCAAAAAGTGGAATAAGTATCATTGGAATATAATAAGCATACCAAAAATATCTGCCCAATGGGTCTGTTACTGCTAAAAAACGCCATTTAGCAATACGAACAGTAAGCCAGAAAATCATTAAAAGTCCAACTAATATCAGGTACCTGCGAATTTGTTTATTCAAAATTCTGTTCCTTATGGATACACACCATGCAATAAGAACATCAACGCTGATAATCTGAAACACCATACTTGAAATCTGTTTAGGGTACAAGTCATCAATATTATGATGCAACTGATGGGTAATAAAGCCAACTGTAACAGCACATAATGCAGCTATAATATAAATATAACTCTTCTTCTGTGATACCAGCATTGTTTTATTCTCCTTTCATCAGTTTCGTATTTAATATACCATAAAATAATAAAAAAATCTACAAAATATAAACGGTTAACCGTTTTATTGATTAACCGTTTAGTTTTGAATTTAGAATTTCATACTTGTTCCGCCATGACTTCTGCCTGAAGAACTTGTGTGAGTAGAGCTTCGTGTTCTACTACCGCCACTGTCGGAATCATCATCTCTTACTTTCGCTTTACGGTCTGTGCATGAATTCACAAACACATCATTTTGATTTGTAAGCACCAAGCTATTTGGACGCATATAGTAGTTAGCATCGTCTTTAGCAATAACTGACTTATTTTTAGATGCCATACCTGTTGTGATTAACAAGCCGACTACAGCACCAACGAGCACAAACACAAACAACCAAATAGGACTTACATTTGGTTTCATTGTTTCTTCTGCTTTATCAACAAAAATGTTGAATGCAGCAGCATAGTCACCTGCCACAAGAGAATCTCTCATTGAAAGCATCATATCTTCTCTGATGGCATCATAGAACTCATATGCACCATCGGCATGAGTTGAAATATATGCCTCTCTTTCGCCACCATCACCCGGTTCATAAATGAGAAGGAGTAACCCATCATCATCTTCACCGTATCCATAACCATTATAGTCGTAGAAATCATCACCATATTCTTCTACAGTTTTTCCTTCAAGGTCAGAAACGGTTACAATAGCAATTTCCATTTCGTGCTTTTCAGTAAATGCTTCAAGTCGTGCTAAAAGAGTTGATTCTTCATCTGCTGAAATCAAATCTGCATTATCAACAAGAAGTGGAAGAGTGCGTTCTACTCTCTGGAATTCAGTAGTAGGCTCTGTTTCTTCAGGAGCTTCTGTTGTGTCGTCTTCTGTAGCACCTACTGTAGGAATATTCTGTGAATCATTGGAAATCGGATTATCTTCAGCAACCATTTCACCTGCAGCAAGGAATGCTTCAATACCACCGTAATATGATTCATTACTGTCATACGCTTCAAACAAAGCGTCACCATAAGTACCATCGAAGATTTCACCGGCACCTACAGAAAATGTACCACATTTACCTGTTTCTGTATTATGTGTAAAAACATAACAGTTTTGTGAATCAGTAAATGAGTAGTAAGCGTCTTCACTATATTCTATAGTATCAGAAACACTACTATCGTCAATAAGACAGAAAATAAAAGTATATCCGTATGTACGCTCAATCATTCTTGCATAATTAGAAAGTTCATCTGCTTCACTGCTTGTGAGTATGCCATCAGGATTATGAATATAAGTGTTTGTTGCTGCCGATGCAGAAACTACACAAGAAAGACAAAGAACCAATGTAATAACAATAGCAATTATTTTCTTCATAATTCTGCACCTCCTTACAACCAACCTAACAATTCAATAAGCCAAGCAATTCCGTAAAGCAAGAGACCTGCACCGGCACCACAAAGACCACCGATTCTCTTAACCTTATTTTCATCTGTCGGAATATTACCTACAATTTTACCTGTCTGACCGTTCATTGCGTATGTATATGTCTGTCCATTCCATTTTGTATTAACAAGCCATACAGGAAGAAGAGCATACTTATAGAAGCCGTTTGTAACATTCAGGGCATTTACCCTTTCGCCACTAACATCATCATAGCCTTTTACTGTTTCATGCTTGAATGAATCAAGTACAGACTGACCGATTCTTTGATTTGCTCTGCCCATACAGTCATTGACATCAACATCGAATTTATCTGCTACATACCCTGCAAGATATGCTGTATTGAAATCTACTGCCTGAGAAATATTGAACGGCTCAATTGATTCCATAAGTTTATCATCAATTTTCTGTGATGCATCAACAGGAACATTATCAAAAGAAACGCTGCCTTCTCTGTAAACGTCATAAGTATCTGTTTTAGTGTAATGATAATTACTGTCAGACCAGGTTGTTTTCTTTTCACCGAAGAAGGTCATCTGTGCATAAGCATCACAAGAGAAAAGCCAATGTGGTACATAAATACCTTTGATTTCATCGAGCTTATTATCATCAAGGAAACCTTTAGGTGTGAATTTCTTTCCTGAAAGATGCTTTTTGAATGCTTCCTTTGCTGCTTTTTTATCAAGTTTGAAAGGAATAATTAAATCAGGACGATATGCACCTGAAAACTGTCCTTTCATAACAACCTGATTTCCGCAATAAGGACAACTTGTAGCACCGGTTGCTGCATCTGCAACGATTTCACCGCCACATGACTTACAGGAATAAACGCTCATCCCGTCTGTTTCACCTGCACCCCATTGAGTTCCCTGTGTATTCCAGTTGAATTGCTCAACTGTGTTTACTTCTTCCTGTGGCATAGCAGTAATATCGAATTCAGTATCGCAGAAAGGACATTTAAGTTTCTGGACACCAACATCAAACTCAACTGCACCACCACAGCAAGGACATTTTTGTTCTAAAAGTGTTGACAAGGTTAATCAACTCCCTGTTTATTTATATTTTTCCATAATTTTATAGATTTCGGTAAAAAAACCTTGACCTTTTTTAGGTAAATCACGGTCTGAACTTACCGAATAATACTCATTATCACCGTATGCAAACGAAATTGTTGTTGTAGGTGCGTCAAGTAGTTGCATTTCACTATAAGGTAATTCACCCCAAGTGAGAACTTTTCGTTCACGACAAGCTTTACGAATTTGCTCAATTGCTTCCTGAGGTACCGGGTGACTTATTTTTTCTTCTTCAGCACCGTTATAGGGCAAGTTATAATAACTGAACCACACTTCACCATTTTCATTTATGCTGATGGCAAGTCTTTCAGAGCCACCCTCCATACCTCCACCTGTGGAATATGAGCAGGATGTGATGGTATCGCTCATGTCACGAACCATACCATCTTTATCAGGAACATAAAATTTTGTTTTGTAATACCACACACCAACAATACCCGC
>JAZSDZ010000174.1:0-8126 GCA_045531435.1 Candidatus Fimenecus sp. | reverse complement strand
TGGGTAATGCTTATTGTTGAAGCTGATTCAGCAGGTCTTTATCCAACGGTTTATGCAGTTGATGCTTACGGAAATTCAGCAATTACTCAGTTTGCTAAGATTCCTCTTGCTGATTACATGCCACCTACACTTATTATTGATAAGGGTATAATTTCTGCATCTATTAACACAAGTGATGAAGAAATTGAAGCACTTCTTCGTGCGAATATGGCAGCTTCCGATAATCGTACCGCAACAGAAAAGTTAATTTATGATTTTGAATATGTACGCACTGTCGGAAAGAATTCGGTAATATACAAGGTTACTGATGAAGCAGGTAATACAACTTCAAGAGAAGGCTGGATTCGTTTCTATGAGGGAAATGAGGCTCGCATAAAGGTGAATGGAGAAATCGTCGAAAGAGACTCAACAATTATTGTAGAAAAGGGTAATCAGGATATTACCGTTGAGTTCTCAGGCGAACCATATAAACTTGAATGGGAGCAGGGTAAGAAGACAGCAGGCAATCTTAAAACAGGTGCCGAATCTCTCACAAGCGGCTATTCACAAGAAACAAATAAAACATATCAGGTTAGTCTGACTGATTCAGGCTACTACACATTCCTTCTTACAACTCAGGGCAGAGATACTATCCGCTTTGTGTTGTATGTGGAATAATTTGCAGCGAGGTGATAAAATTATGAAAAACTTCAGAAAAATTTTAGCGGTTATATTAACCGTTGTTATCACTATCAGTACAATTCCTTTAGCAGGATTTGCTGCAGATGAAGACAGTATTCTCGAAATGGCAGATGAGTATCTCGGTGTCACTTTGTCAGGTGAAAATGGTGGATTCCTTATTTCAACCCGTGACGGTGATAAACTTAATAAAGCAGATGATGATAAAAATCTGCTTTATCCTGCCGAAAATTTTGACACATCTTTCACATCTTTCCGCATTACAAGAGATAACGGAGATGTTGAAGAATATATCTTCGGTGGTGATTACGGATTTCTCGGACTTAACAGCACAGATGTTGATGTTTCAAGAGAAGGAAACACTTTAATTGCTGTCTGGGGCGTAAAGGACCTTTCTATCGAGCAGAGAATTTCTCTGCTTGATGAAACCTCAACACAGCACGGTATGTCACAGATAAGCTATTCAGTAACATCTTCAAAGGATGATGTTGCCAATGTAAAGGTAAGAGTGTTACTTGATACTGCTCTCGGAAAGCAGGATTATGCATTTTATCAGCTTTCAAATTCTCTTGGCGAATATAGAACTGTAAGAAGCGAAGTTTTGTTACATAATAAAAACAATATGGCTTATGATACAACACTTTTTGCAGTTGATGATGCTATGTCACCATCTATTAATGCTTATACAGTTAACACTACAGTTGATGGTAAGTCATTTGCTCCTTATCAGGTAGCATTCGGTCATTGGAACAATCTTGCAAGTAGTGTGTTTGACTTTGCTCCAGATACAACACTTGACTTTACTACTCCGTATAATGCACAGTATCGTACCGCAGACAGTGCTTATGCTCTTTATTTCGATATGGGCACATTGATAAAGGATTCTGCATCTACAATTTCAACTCATTACGGTATTTTCTCAAATGCTAATGTTGGCATTGAAGAAAAGGTAGCAATCAACCTTCCTGTTGTTCCCGTAAGTATGGAAATGAACGAGGCGAATGATGCATATTTACCGCTCGTTGAAAACGGCAGACCGGGTGATGCAGAGGTTAAAATGCTTATCGAGAATATCTCAAGCGAAGAACTCGAAAAGATGACAGTTGTAGTTAATACAAAGCTCGGTAATACACCTTATTCTGACTGGTACACTAATCAGATTCTTGAAGAAGCAGATACTGTGACAAGGTCATATACAGAGGTTCTTGCAGGTGAAGAAATTTCTCTTAACTTATTCTATAATCTTGCTCCGAGAGTAGGCAGTGAGTATAGAAAATTTGAAATTCTTTGCTATGAAGCAGGGGAGAATGAAACACTTACAGAGGAAAAACTTCTTGGTTCCCGTGAGTTTATGGTATTCTGTCCGGGTGAGCTTGGCGAAAATGTTTACTTCAATAGTATGGACCCACAGATTATATACTATGAGGGCTTCCGTAGCTTGTTTATCACAGGTCTTAATTTCTCAATGCTTGAGGATACATCAGCTTATACTGTTGCACTTAATTCAATCGACAGTGGTGCCTCATACAGCGTTCCTGCAAAGAATGTGGTTGTAAATCCGGGTGCTGAAACAATCACTCTCAATGTTGAAGAGGAAATGCTTACAGGTACATATCAGGTTACATTCGACTGGCACGATGCAGGTAAAGAGGATGTTACTTCAACTCTTCTTCAATTCGTTGTATCAAACGATTACACATATTTTTCACCTGTTTATGGTATTCTTACAGTTGAAAGAACTGAAAGATATGGTAAAGAATACAAAATAGGCTTATATTCAGATGAAAATGATTATGAGAAAAATATGAAGGATGCCAATAATCTTGTTCTTCTTGAATTCAGAGGTAGTTTCGGTGCGAAACGCGACTCTAATGGCAATGTTGTTGAAGCAACAGCAAAGGCTATTGAAGAAGTTGACGGCACAATTACAAGTACAATAACAATTAATAACTGTATTGATGTTGAAGATGGTTATGTTACTGTCAGGGCAGTCAATGCAGGTCAGAGTAATCAGAGTATTGAAACTGATATTGAGGGCAGAGTTTACACAACTTCATCAAGAAGTAAAATATGGGACGGCGTTTGTGCAATTACTGCCGTAAGTAACGGTAAGGAATGTGTTCTTGCGCAGTATCATTTTGAAGGAAATCGTGCAACTGACGTGGCAAATACAACAGCAAATAAAGATGTTGTAACTCTTCTTTGGCCGGGTGCTGCGAGTGTTGGACAGACAATTGCAGGTGTTATTTTCCAGTTTAGATACTGTGAATTTGGACAGATTGCACTTGAAGATGTGTCACAGATAACTGCAGATACAAAGAGAGAAAGAATTATTGCGTTTGGTGCAAAGTTATCTCCTGATTTCCTTATTCCTTCAAACTTTGATTTTAAGAATGCAAAAACATCTCCGCTTGAAGCAGTTCAGTTAAAGTTTGCAAAGAGTAACTATCTCCCTAATCAGCTTCGTGAAGCACAGGATAACTATAAAGCTGACCAGGAAAAATGGGAAATTGCACAGAAAGGCAGTCTTAATCTTTATGTAAAAGATGTTCTTTTCGGAGCAGGAGGCTTTGTAGGCTTTAATATTTCAGTGGATGTTGGTATTCCTGATTATGCAATGGGTCTTCCTGAAATAAAAGGTTCTCTCAATCTCAGCATTATGCCAAGAAATAAAATGTGGTCAGTAGGTGTTAAGGGTGCTGCAAACTTTATTTATCTCGAAATGAAGGCATCTCTTGAACTTAAATCATATAACGGCATTCCTGTTCCTAATCAGTTCTTTGTAGCTGTTGATGGTGGTCATACAGGCGTTAATATCGACGGTGTCGGTGTCCTTTGGGTTAAGGGACTTGGCGGTGGTATGGATAACATTTACGATACAATGTTCAGTTATTCAACTCTTCCACCTTTAGCATTGTTACTTTACGGTAGTTTCAGTCTGTTCTTTGTTTTCCAGGCTGATGCAAACCTTTCAGCAAGCTTAAGAGGCTTTGATATAAGTCTTGATAATATTGGATTAGGTGTAAAACGATTGAATCTAATTGACCATCTTGGATTGTCAGCTTATTGGTATCCTGACTTCAAGTTTGGAGCTGATATTGATGTCGATATTCTTAGCATTATTGTTGGTCATGGTTACATAGCTGCTCAGAATGACCTTCGTAGCAATGAAACATTCTGGGAAGCATTTGTTAAAGCAACTCTTCAGACTCCTGAAATTCCATTTGTTGGCTCAATAAAGCTCTCAGAAATCTCCCTTGGTCTTAATGATGAAAGAGTATGGGGTGCATTCAGCTTTATAGGCCTTGATATGGGTGTTACATATTATTGGGGTGGCGATGTTGACTTCGGTTTCGGAACTTATGATACACCTGAACCGACAATTCCAATAGCATTTGCAAACATACCTATTGCAGAGTCGAATGGAGAAATTCTCTATATGAGCTATGGTGCAAACATGTCACTTGCCGCAACAACAGACCCTGCAGAAGAAGTTAATCCGGGTGAAATAAAGATTGTCAGCACAAATGACCGTATGAGTCACAAGCTCTATCTTGGCAATTACAAATCATATCAGGATTTAGCACTTACAATTTCATTCCCTGCAGATAGTCTTGAAGAGGCTGAAAGACTTGCAAAGGGTGACAAATACGGTAAAAACGGATTAAAGATAACTGCTGTTGATGAAAACGGCGAAACTATCAGCTATCCTCTTAATTGGCTTGATAATTCAAAGGATGCAAGTAGTCAGACTGATAAAAATGCACTTCTTTCATACAATAAAGATAAGAAAGAGGTAAATGTAACAATTTCATTCACAGAAAGCTGGGCATACAACTACGACTGGACACTTAATACAAGTGTAGATACTCAGGTTTCAATTTATGAAGTTCTTGATATGGCAAATATGGATTCTCTTGATTATACATATAATCAGGATAGTGGTATGACAGCTACATGGGCAGGTGAACAGCTTGCAATGTTTGATGGTATCAGCATTTATGCAGTATCAGAAAATGATGAATACACTCCACTTTATGAAACAGATTTCGTAGCTAATACAGCTGATTGGGGTAAAGCAACATTTAAACTTCCTGCAGAGCTCCGTAGTGGCACTTACGAAATTGTTGCAGTAGCATCAAGTGAAGAAAATTCACTTCACGATACAGTTTCTGCATCAAATAAATTTGTTTATGTAAATCCAAACCAGCCTGATGTACCATCAATAGGTGAAGCGAAGCTCGGTGGTGACTATACTGTTGATGTTCCTGTTGCCAATGCATCAAAGTATGTTGGATTTATAACAACTGTATATGAACAGACAGCTGATGGTCTCGTAGAAACAGAGTTTGCGGGAATGCAGACTGAGGCAGAAGCAAGTATGCTGACGGTTGGTGGTTCTTACGAAACAAGCTATTACACAGATGCAGAAGGAAATTATGTATCACCTTATGATGCACAGAACAGAGATGATGTAACAGAGGTTAAAAAGACAATTTCACTTGAAGCAGGTAAAAAATATTGCGTAGGAATCAGTGGATATGTTGAAGGCGATGACGGACAGTATTACGCTTCTGAAGAGATTATTACAAGTGCTGTTACAATGACAGCACCTAAGAAGGCAAGCATTACTATTGCTGTACAGGGCGCAAATAAACTTGCCGATACAAGTGGTCAGACTGAAACAATTGATGTAGTTGGTATTAATAATGTCGTTATTGATATTACATCTGATATGCCGGTTTCAGGTAAATGGACACTCGATTCAGATGCACAAACAGGTGTTTGGAGTGCAGAAAATTCAGGAACTATTTCTCTATCATCACTTGATGAAGGCGAGCATACCCTCAGAATTTCCGGTGTAAATAAAAATGGTGACGGTGTGAATGAATATTATCGCTTCCGTGTTGATGCAACTCCACCAAAGCTTATGATTTCTTCTCCGTCAAATGGTGAATTCTTTGAAACTACAACAACAATCAACGGTATAACTGATGCAGGTGCAAGTGTTGTTGTTCTTGTTGATGGTGTTGAATATAAAACTGTAACTGCTGATGCAGACGGTAGGTTTAGTGTTGATGTTGCAATGGATACCAATGTTCTTGAACACAAAGTATCTCTTTATTCAAAAGATGGTATGGGTAATACATCAAAAGAAAAGGTTCTAAAACTTAATAATGGGCTTGTTCTTGGTAATCCTGATACAAGAATGGCAATATATATTGACGGTGTTGACTATACTGATAAAGTAATTCCTGCAGGTAAAACAGGTCAGCTTGAGCTTCGATTTGTATGTGGTGATATGAGTATTCCTGTTCCTGTAAGTAGCGTTATCGGTGGTCAGGCTGAATGGGATACAGTTACAGAAAATGGTGTTGCTATAATCAGTGGACAGATACTAAACACTTCTGTTGATGTTAACGGTATTCTTACAGTTCAACTTGACAGACAGCAGGTTGCTGCAGTTCTTGGTGGTAACAGAAATCTTACATCTGAGCTTCTTACAATAAAGCTTCCTGAAAGCCCCGTGGGTTATGAAATCAAGACTGATAATTCAACTACCGTTGAATATGGTTCAAACTTTAGCTTTACAATTGAAATTAAGGAAGGCTACAGTGCAGATAATATTCAGGTTACTGCAAATGGTGAAGTACTTAATGCTGTTGATGGCGTTTACACAATCAAAGATGTTCATAACAACAAAACTGTTGAAGTTTCAGGGGTTACAGATAAAACTCCTCCTGAAGTTGCAATTTCAGTTGCAGATAAGATTTGGAAGGAATTCCTTAATACTATCACATTCGGTTTGTTCTTTGACGAAACACAGGAAGCAACTGTTTCTGCATCAGATATTGGTAGTGGTGTAGATAAGACTTACTACTATGTGACAGATGAAGTTCTTGATATTGATACAGTGAGTGCAATTGAAGATTGGAAAGAATATACAGATGCAATTCCTCTTGAAAGAGGTAAGCAGTATGTTATCTATGCAAAGGCTGTTGACCTTGCAGGTAATGTAACATTTGTCAGTTCAGACGGTATTATAATCAATAAGCTTACACCCGAATATACTGCTCCTGATAACCTTGAGGCAGTATATGGTGAAACACTTGCTGATATTACACTTCCGGAAGGCTTCACATGGCAGGATGATACATCAACAAAGGTTGGTAATGCAGGTGAAAATAAGTTTAAGGTAACATTTACTCCTGACGATACTGACAATTATGCAACTGTTGAGAATATTACTGTAACAGTTAAGGTTACAGGCAGACCTGTAATAATATCAGCAGAAAATGCTGAAAAGACATTTGGTGAAGTTGACCCTGAATTAAAATATAACATTGATGGCACGACCCCACTTCTTGGAGACGATGTACTTACAGGCAATGTTGCAAGAACGGAAGGCGAAAATGTTGGAGTTTATGAAATTGCACAGGGAACACTCAACAATCCGAATTATGTAATTACATTCAATAATGCATATTTTACAATTAATCCTGATACAAGTGACATTGACCATCTTACGGTTGATAATGTAACAACATCTGATTCCGATGCTGTTATTAAGGTCAAGAATATGATGGATAATGCAAGAGATGAACTTGCTGATGATGCAACTAAGGCAGAATGGAAAACAATCAGTGATAAATGTGATGCTCTTCTTGACAAGATTCTTTCTCTTGCAAATGACCTTGAAAAGGTATTGATTTCTCTTGATGTTTATGACGAGTCAAATGTCAAATCATCTGATAAGACAGCGATTGAAAATATCAAGTCAGAAATAAATGAGCTTGAAGAAAGTGGCAAGTACTCTGATTCCGAAAAAGCAAAGCTTAAGGAAGCTGAAGAAAAAGCTGACAGACTTCTCAAGAAAATTGAAAATATTTCTGCTGAAATCAAGCGTATTGAAGATGCTTCTGTAAATTACAGTGAAGATACTACAGATGAAAGCGATATTGCTGCAATTGAAAAATTGATTGATGATATCGAAACTCTTACAAATAGTAATAATCTCACAGATGATGAAAGAGCTTCCCTTGAAAACATTAAGAAACAGCTTAATGAGCTTATCAGTATTCTGACAACAGTTGAATACACATTGACTATTCGCGAACCTTCACAAACAACAATTAGATGTAGAGACTCGATTATCCTTCATGCAATTACAAGTGAAAATCTTCCTGAAGGTGCAACAATTATCTGGACAGTTGATAACGATAACTTCGATACAAATGTTTTAAATGATGGTAAGTCATTTAAGATTTTGTCAAGAAATAAAGGTTATACATCAGTTGTTGCAACTCTTTATGATGCTGATGGAAATGTTCTTGCATCAGACAGTGTACAGATGTATTCAAGAGCAGGTTTCTTTGATAAGATTGCTGGTTTTATTCGTTATGTTTTCGGATCTACAATTGAATTCAATTCTTAATATTAATTTTTGT
>JAZSDZ010000093.1:0-8499 GCA_045531435.1 Candidatus Fimenecus sp. | reverse complement strand
ATAATGGTATTTAATTCTTGATTATAATAAAAAAATACTTTTCGGTGGAACAAAGATTTACGAAAGCTAATCATTGAACAATTTTATTCCTTAATGAAAACAGCAGAGAAGATTGTTAGTCTTCTCTGCTGTTGTTTAATGTTTTTTATTTAATTCATACTTTGTAATGTCATTATCATTTAAAACATCTTTATGTCTTTCATCATTCAGAAATCTTTTTAACAAGAATGTAAGAAAATATGGAAATGTAAGGAATTTACCATTGAAGCCTATGTTTTTGTTGGCAAGTTTTATTCCGTATTTTATGTCGGAATATTGTTCTTTTGTTATTAGTGCATTCAAAGATGGGGTCGATGCGTCATCTGCTTTTACCTCAACAGGAATAAGAGAATCAGCATCGCGAACGAAAAAGTCCATTTCAACAGTCCCTTTTTCATTACGATAGAAATAAATCGGATATCCCTGTTTAACTAGCATATCTCCAACAACATTTTCATAAATAGCACCTTTGTATGTGTTGAAATTTTTATTATGACGCAGGTCAACCTGTACTTCTTCATCCAAAGAACCAATCAAAAGGCCTGTATCTCTGAAATATATTTTGTAATTGTCGGGATTATAGTTGCCTTTAAGTGGTAGTTCAGGAGTAGCCATGCAATAACAAACATTTATAATACCTGCGTTGTTGAGCCATTCTACGGTGCCCACATATTCTCTATTTCTTGCCCCACTACGAACTTTTGATATTTGAAACTTCTTATTGTCCTTACCAAGGAATACAGGAATTTTTCTGTATATATCTAATATTTTTCCCTTATCAAGTCCTTGGGCATATTTTGTGATGTCTTCTTCATAGTCGAGAAGAAGCTGCTTTTGAAGTTTTAATGTACCACTATAATTTTTTTGCTTGATAAATGTGAATACTACTTCAGGCATACCACCAAGCACCATATATTCTCTGAAATTTTCAAGCATAACATCATATTCAACACTTGAAAGAGGAGTAACAGATATCATTTTTTCATATATGTCTTCAATCTGTTCGGCGCTATAGCCTTTTGCCCAAAGATATTCTTCAAAATCCAGTGAGTGCATTGCATAATCTTCTTTGTAACCAACACTATTGGATTCTATTTCGTTATAGTTAATACCCATAAGAGAGCCTGAACATATAACATCGTATCTTCCGTCGAGCTTAAATGATTTCAAGCTTGTTGCACAATTAATGCAATCTTGAATTTCATCAAAAAAAATCAGAGTTTCGCCTACAGGGAATTTAAAATCAGGGTTTATAAGAGATATGTTTTTAACTATTGTATCCACATCATATCCATCATCAAAAATTCCTTTATATTGTTTTTGAAGAGCAAAATTAATTTCAACTACTGATTTATAATTATGATTTGCAAAATGTTCAATTGCTTTGGTTTTTCCAATTTGTCGAGCACCCTTTACAATAAGTGGATATTTATCTTCTGATGCTTTCCAATTAACAAGAAAACTATCAATTTTTCGAGTCAGTCTATCCATCTTTGCACCTCCTATTATATGCATAGTAAAAGTTTATCACAAAATTCTTGATATTTCAAGAGTGCGTAATCACATTTTTCCTGAATTATTTTACGTGTATTTACACAAATTTCCTAATTTTGTTATAATTCATTCATATCTGTTGTGACTTTGATATTGAATTTCATTGGTACATGGTCTTTTTGCATATGAAAATAAAAGGGGAGGTCGAGGTGTTTTATGAGCCCTCTCCACGATGTCTGTCCACATCGAGAACGGACAGTTTGCCACGATTTAACGCCTTTATTTCGTTTTGTTTCATATTCATTTGCAGAACGAGGTTTGATTCTTTTATATTCACTTATAAATTCATCTATGTAATTTTTCGTGATTTCTTCTGCTGTTGGTCGAATAGTTGGGTAATTTTGATTCAACCATTCAGCCAAATTCATGTTATATTTTTGCTTGAAAACTGTATGAGGTGGCATGCCTTTTTTACGAAAATTAGAAACAGTTGGAGTTCGTCCTTCGTCTTCAATAAACTGTTCAACTCTGTCACGAATAGACTTGTCAGACCAATGAATAAGTGGCAATTCGTCTGAAATATCCTTTAATTTCTCAATTATTTTTTCATTGCCTTTTGATTGTGAAAGTATGTAGATTGCTTGATTTAGAGCCGTTTTTCGTGTCATAGAGAAATATCCTTTCTTTCTATCTCTCCTAACATCTATCATTGGAACAGCATAAGTTGAAAAACGCACATCGTGAGAAGTGTCGAAGTTGTCAATGGCTTTGATAAGACCAATGCAACCCACCTGAAACAAGTCATCAGGATTTTCACCACGGTTTGAAAAACGCTGCACCACAGACAATACAAGTCGAAGGTTGCCTTCAATAAGCTGTTGCCTTGCTCGTTTGTCGTCGTTTTCCCTGATTTTTTTAAGAAGTTCTATCTTTTCTGCCTCTTTTAAAACCTTTATTTTTGAAGTATCAACGCCACATATTTCAACTCTGCTGAACTGCACAATAATCACCCTTTACTTTTTTATGTACAATTCAATAAGTTTCTTTAAATAAATATGAAGATTATTATTATGTTGTTATTTTGAGCATAGTGAACGAATAGTGGCAGGCTTCCACACTTGCATTGTCATTCTGAACAGAGTGAAGAAACTCAACCCAAGGTAATATATCAACCAACAGAGATTTTTCGCCGTTATACTCCTCAGAATGACATTCTGTTTAAATTGCGATTGAATCATTTTCATTCAAAAACTTCCATTCATATTATGAACAGATGATGCAGGTTTTATAAAAATATTTGCATAATCAAAAAGTATCATTTTGCACAATTTGATGTGCTACTTTTTTAACAATATGACGAAGTGTTTTGTTTGTATTTGTTGCTTTAATGTGGTAAAATAAAATGTAAAATCTTACCTTGCATTATTACATTGTTTGGAGGAAAAAATTATGAAGAAAAAAATTATTAAAGCAATGTCTGTGATGATGGCAGTTGTGCTTACATTAACAGCCGCACCATTGAGTGGATTTGTGGGACTCGAACTCCCCGAATGGCTTGATTTTTCAATTATGTCAAGTGCAGCAGAAACATCAGGCACTTGTGGTACGAACCTTAGTTGGAGTTATGATTCATCTGCATACACTTTAACCATTTCCGGTACAGGTGATATGGAAGATTATTCAGATGATAATCGTCCATGGGAAAGCTATGAAAGACACATTAAAACGATTGTTATTGAAGATGGAGTAACATCTATCGGAAAACTTGCTTTTTATAGTTTTGACATACTTTCAAGTGTGAAAATTCCTGATAGTATAGTAGCAATTGGTGAGAGTGCATTTTCTAGTTGCACAAGCCTTACAAGTGTAATAATTCCTGATAGTATAACGTCACTTGGTAAGTATACTTTTTCTAGTTGTACAAGTCTTAAAGATGTAACTATTGGTGAAGGTATAACATCAATTACGAGTTATGTATTTTCAGATTGCACTAGTCTTGCAAATGTGACAATTCCTAATAGTGTAACAATGATTGATGAATATGCATTTCAACACTGTGGTCTTACTTCAATTGTAATACCGGATGGTGTTACATCATTAGTCGCAAATGCTTTCAAAAATTGCTATCTGCTTGAAACTATTATAGTTGGTAAGAATGTTGAAGAAATTAATGTAAATGCATTTAGTGGATGTAACAGTATTTTAAGTTATACAGTCGATAAAAACAATCAGTATTTTTCAAATGATGATTATGGTGTTTTATTTAACAAGGAGAAAACTGAAATCATTAAATATCCTGTTGGAAGTACATATGGAACTTATACGATACCTGACAGTGTAACAACCATTGGTAAAATGGCATTTTATGGTTGTACAAGTCTTTTAAATGTAACAATTCCGGATAGCGTAACAACGATTGATAAAATGGCATTTTCATGTTGTACAAGTCTTTTAAGTGTAACAATTCCGGATAGCGTAATAACGATTGGTGTTAGTGCTTTCAGCTCTTGCACGAACATGGCAAGAATAATGCTTCCTGATTCATTAGATAGTATGGGAATGAATGCGTTTAGTAATAATAATGCCGAAATATATGTTGAAAGTGAAGATTCATTAACAGCGATAACATTAATTGAAAGGGAAATTCCTTTTGTAATTGGTAATCCTGGAATTGAAGATTCAAATAATAAATATCTCAATAGAGATTATACATCATATAATTCAGTTTTGAGTTCCACTTCATCGTCTGGTCTTATTAACTTGGCAATTAAATATGATTTTAAATCAACTGTCAAAGATTCTGTTAAGAACATTAAACTAAATATTTTTATTCCATCAACAGTTACTTTCACTGAAAATTCAGTAAGAGTTGATAATGTTGCTTCAAATTACACATTAAACAGAGGTCCGTTGTTCATAGGGAATATTTTAACAATTAGTTTAGAAGATACTTCTGGGGTAGTTCAATTCAGTGCAAAAATAAATGATTCATCATATTTTGCATCATATGCAGAAATGGAATATAGTATAAATGGTATTACCAAAACAGAAACAGTTGGTATAATCAATACGACATATGATGTTTTTACAATCAATGTACCATCAGAAACAAATAAAACAGAAATAAATGTAACAGGAATTGCGCAACCATTGGAAACGGTGACAATTTATGTTAATAATAAAAATATGGGTTCTTGTGTTGCAACAAAGACAGGTAGTTATTCAAAAACTATATCATTAGAAGAACCTGAAAATAATAAATTATATACAATTAAGGCTTCTGTTACTGATAAAAATGGTGTAGAGAAAATTGTAGAAGATTATGTCACATATAATGAAAAAACATCGAAAATGATATCATGTATAATGTACTATAACGGAAATACTTATGATTTAATGAATATGAATGGTAGCAGACCTCTTATATCTTGGAGTAGTAACCGTTCATTTACATTTAAAATTAAATTTGACAATTCATCTAATATAGAAAATTTATATGTTGTAAGCACAAAAGGCAATGATGTAAGAAAGATAAAAGCTACATATGATTCAAGGAGTGATTGTTTTGTAGCATCGGGCTTTAGTAATTATGTTCCTGGAAGAATAAGTATTAGTTATAATGCGAAAGATATGGAATATGTTGTTGATACTAATGAAACAATAGATTTTGAAAAAGAATATGAAGATGTTCCAGATGTATTAAAAAATTCAAATATTGAAATAATAGAAAACACAACAGACGATAGTGATACTGGTAAATTTAAAGCAATTGTCACACCATCAGAAGAAACTGGAGTAAAAGAGATAATTTATTCAATTGAAAGGAATGAACCCGATAAGGACATTAGTGAAAAAGAACTAAAAGATAACGGTTATAATAAAATTAAATCTAATGATGGAACATATTCATATATAAAGTTTAAACAACACGAGGAATCCGGTTTATTTAGTGTTGATAAATGGGACTTTAATGATAAGGGTAATATTATATTCAATACAACATGTGACTTGACTCTCATTGGACTTGACGATGCATCAGGTTCACTTTCTGGTTTTGCTGCTACAACAGGATTGATTGTTGACTCTGTTGAGTTATGCACTCAGCAGATGACTACAATTGATGTCAAGAAAAAAATTATGACTCTTGATATATCTGATGCTGAAAAACAAGCTCGCATTGCTCTATTGGATGAAATAAACACAAATGCTACACAGATGAAATTGTTAAAAATGACTTCTTCGGCAGTATTTATGGTTGCAGGAGCACTTTTGGGGCCTGTTGGGTGGGCAACAAGCCTTTTTATGGTAGGAACAGCATTTATTAACAATCTTGTTTGGACCAATTTAGACAATAATATGGATGGTATGTATTTAGCTCTTATAGAGAATCTTTTGAATGTTGATATACGATTTGCAATTGACCCATCTGGATTTGTTTATGAGGGTGTTGCTGGTAACCGTTTAAGTGATGTTAAGGTAACTGCATTTTTCAAGGCAACTAAATCAGATGAACCTGTCTTATGGGATGCATCGGAATATGAACAGATGAATCCAATTTATACTGATAGTGATGGTTGTTATGCCTGGGATGTTCCTGAGGGACTATGGCAGGTAAAATATGAAAAAGATGGTTATGAAACGACTTATAGTGAGTGGTTACCTGTTCCACCACCACAACTGGAAGTTAATATAGGTATGAATGCTCTTTCTCCTCCTGAAGTAGAATATATTAATGTATATAAAGATAAGATTGAAATAGGATTCACACAGTATATGAATATTGATAGCATTAATTCATCAAATGTTATCTTTACAAGCAATGGTACAAGTCTTACAGGTACTTTTGAGGCTGTTGATTTAGACTATAACAATGATAAAACAGCTAAATATGCAAAAACATTCTGCTTTACACCTGAAAATGAAATTACTAATTCTGTTGATGCTACAGTAAGCAATGTGGAAAACTATTGTTCTAATAAGATTGCAACAACATACAGTAAAATACATAATGTAACGCTTGAAATTGAATCTTTAAGTGTACAAGAAACTGAAACCGCGGAATATGGAACTGAAAAGAATATTACCATTCAGGCTTTTCCAGCAGAAGCTGCATCAGGCAAGACTTTGAATGTTGCATTAAGTAACACATATATTGCAGAACCTGAAACCACTACACTTACATTTGACGAAAATGGTAAGGCAACACTTAAACTTACAACATTGTTACCAGGTGACGTTGACATTGATTTTACAATTGAGAATACAAGCTTATGTGCAAAAACAAAACTTTCTGTTGTAATGCCTGAAGATACTTCTGTAACCGGTGTTTTACTTGATTGTTATTCTTTATCGCTTAAGAAGAATGATACAAAACAATTATCCGCAACAGTTTTACCTTCAAATGCAGAAGAAAAAACAGTTTCATGGCATTCAAGTAATGAAATGGTGGTTACAATCGACGAAAACGGACTTGTAACAGCAATTAATCCTGGTAATGCGACAATAAGTGTAACTACAAGAGATGGTAATTATCAGGCTTTTTGTGATATTGAGGTGTATATTCATAAATACAAATATAATCCTGTTGTAACAAAACCAACTTGTACAGAAGAAGGTTTAACTACATATACTTGTTCATTATGCGGAGACACTTATACAGAAGTAATTCCTGCAACAGGACACAACTACGAATCAGTTGTAACAAACCCAACTTGTACAGAAGGTGGTTACACAACATACACTTGTGCTTGTGGTGACACTTATGTCGGTGACGAGGCTGAAGCACTCGGTCATACAGACGGAAATGCAGTAGAAGAAAATTATGTTGCTCCAACTTGTACAGAAAATGGTAGCAAGGAAAATGTAACTTATTGTACGGTTTGTGGAACTGAAACAAGCAGAGAAACAATAACAATTTCTGCAACAGACCATATAGCAGGAGAAATCGTTATTGAAAATGTATCTGATGCAACTTGTGGTCAGGTTGGTAGTTATGATGAAGTTGTTTACTGTTCTGTTTGTGGTGAAGAAATTAGTCGTGAAACAAAAACAGTTGATAAAATTCCACATTCATACACATCAAAAGTAACAACACTTCCAACATGTACTGAAACAGGTGTTGAAACATATACATGTACAGTTTGTGGTGATACTTACACAAAAACAGTAGTGGCTACAGGTCATAGTCTTACATATGTTGAAGCTAAATCTCCAACATGTACAGAAACTGGTTATGAAGCATATGAATATTGTTCAGTATGTGATTACACAACATTCAAGGAAGTTTCAGCAACAGGTCATAATTATGATTCAGTAATAACATCACCAAGTTGTACAGAAGGTGGCTATACAACATACACTTGTTCAGTATGTGGCGATACATATACAAGTGACGAAGTAAATGCACTTGGTCATACAGAAGCAGAGTCAGTTGTTGAAAACAATGTTGATTCAACATGCACAACTGATGGTTCATATGATTCAGTAGTTTACTGTACAGTGTGTAATACCGAAATTTCTCGTGATACAGTGATAGTAGATGCAACAGGTCACAATTATGTGGATGGCAGTTGTACGTCTTGTGGTACATCTGACCCTGATTATGTCCCTGACGAACCTGAATACAACTACACATTCGGTATTCAATCACCATCAAGAACTGAAATTCGTCATAAAGATGGAATTAAGCTCCATGCGAAGGTTGAAGGCACTGCTCCTGCAGGTTCATATGTTGTATGGACTGCAAGTAACGGCAAGTTCAAGACAGAAGAAATTAACGACGGCAATTCATTACAGATTATTTCTGATAAGAACGGCAAGACAACATTCACAGCAACACTTTATAGTGCAGACGGTGAAATCCTTGCAACAGACACAATCGAAATGAAGTCAAAAGCAGGTTTCTTCGATAAATTAGGTAGCTTCTTCCGTTCACTTTTCGGTGGAACAAAGATTCACGAAAACTAA
>JAZSDZ010000086.1:0-3069 GCA_045531435.1 Candidatus Fimenecus sp. | reverse complement strand
GCGCCCTTTAACAAGGGAGGCTTTAACCACTCTAAATTATTTTGTTTTTGATTTATCTTTTTTAGCAATATCGTTTGTGTTCATTGAGTTACGATAAACGACAAATCGACAGTAAAGGTACTCTGTTACAAGATTACAAGCCATTGTTACGGCTTCAACTATGTAGTTATTAACTCCAGCATTTTCGGCTATCTGTCCAAGATACAATGACACAGGTGTGAATACGCAATAGAAAAGTGCTACCTTGAGCATTGCAACAGGTACATTTGTTGCTGATTTGAATGTAAATTTTCTGTTTACCGTAAAGTTATAAAGAACAGATAAAATAAGTGATGGAAGATATGCCTTCCAATGAACACAATCTGTAAGCTCGTGTATAAGTGTATAAGATGCAATCTGAATAATACCTGCGCCCATTGAGAATGCGACAAATTTTGCAACCTGAATTGCCGTTTCCTTTGGAGTGAGTTTTGTTTTTCCGTTATTTTCTGCCATAATAAAATCCCCTTTTCATTTATGTTTTGATTATATCACATCAAATAAATTTTGCAAGAAAAAAGACTCCTACTTTTTATAGTAAGAGTCTTTGAATATTAGTCAAGTGGTTTCATTTTTTGGGTTTTGGAGACCCTTATGTCATAAACTACTGTTTATTACTATAATTTACTAAAACAAGCATTTCTTTTTTACATTTTCCTATTTCTTACTTCTGATTACTGTATTTGTTGTTCTAATTGATGTAAGTGATGTAAAAACATAAATGTCGCTTTTATCAAAACTAGTCTTTATAAGGTGTTGATAGTTTTGCCTTTTCGCAGGAATACTTGATTTCACGCTGCATAATTCTTCGTGCATCGTAGATATTTTCTTCTGCAACATTTGCAACAACCATAAGTTCAATATGTGTTTCCGAGAGAACATCTACACCTCTGTAAACAGGTGCTTCCTTGAATATCTTTGGATATTCAGATGGAAGTTCTGAAAGAGCTTCTTTTACAGCACTTTCAGCAACTTCAAGTGAATCCTCGTAGCTTACAGGTACATTAACAACTGCTACAGAGGTATTATCTGAAAGGTTAACAAGTGAACTGATTTCACTGTTGTTGATAATACGCACATTACCACCAAGGTCTTCAATGCTGACTGTACGCAAACCTATTGATTTGACTTCACCACGGAAACCATCAACAGTAATAATATCGCCTATTCCGAATTCGCCCTCAAGAATTATGAAGAGTCCTGTGATAATATCTTCAATAAGTGATTGTGCACCAAATCCTACGATAATGCCAAGAACACCTGCTGAAACAAGAATACCTGTTGTATTTACACCAAGGCATCCTAATGCAATTATAAATCCAAGAATATAAATGCCGTAAACAAGGAATTTGCCAACAAGTTGGTGTAATGTTTCTGTACGGTGTTTTTTAAACTTAATTTTACTTACCACAAATTTTACAACTCCACCAATGACAAAAGTTGCGAAAATAGTGAGTAATGCTGCGCCTACCGATTCAACAGTTATACTTTTAACCACTGAATTAGAAAAGAACTTTTCGACAAAACCATTTACCACTTCTCTGATTTCAAAAGGTACAAATGTAAGTTTTGAGATATTAAAAAGTCCTATAACCACAGCCAAAAGAACGAGCAAAAGCATAAATACTCCTACACTGTTTTTTCCTGATTTTTTGTTCATATAATTACTTCCTTTCAAACTTTTGTCACTAATACGGAGTCTGTGTAGTTTCACCACAGTGTTCACATTCATATTCTTCGTATGGCATATCCGGTTTTTGAACCCAACTGTGACCTGTCGGTTCAGTTATCAATTGTTGCACAATCCATTCACCACAGACATCACAATACACACCTGTTGAGAGTCCCGGGTCAGTACATGTTGCATCATAACCCTCTGCAGTCACTTCATTATGACCTGTAGCAGGAAGGACTTGAGATTCTACAATTGTTTCGCCACACATTCCACATATTTCGGATTCTGTAAAACCATCTTCCGTACATGTTGGTGCTTGTCCTTCAACAATTATAATCTCTGTATGTCCTGTTGCTGGGATTGGTTCTGATTCAACGACTAATTCACCACAGATAGTGCAATATCCTTCTTCCGTGCGTCCAACCTCAGTACAAGTTGGAGGCACACCTTCAATGTATGAAAGGTCTTCGCTGTGTCCCGTAGCAGGAATTGTTTCCGGTTCAACAAGAACTTCATTACAAATTCCGCAAATGTATGAATCTGTATATCCGTCTTCCATACAAGTCGGTTCCTTACCTTCAACAAGAACCGGCTCACCATGACCGTAAGTCTGAACAATTTCCTGTGCAACAATTATTTCACCACATACTGAACAATGGCTACCTTCTGTTAAACCGTCTTCAATACAAGTTGGTTCAACCGCATTATCAATGACTTCGGTGTGACCTGTCGGTTCAATAATCAATTGTTGAACCATCCATTCACCACAGACATCGCAATACACACCTGTTGAGAGTCCCGGGTCAGTACATGTTGCATCGTAACCTTCTGCAGTCACTTCAATATGACCTGTTGCAGGAATTTCCTCTTCTTCAATACCCTCGTCACATTCTGAACAAAGGCGTCTTCTGAAACCTGCAGATTCACATGTTGCTTCTTCTAATGTTTCCCAATCACCATAATTGTGACCGGTTGCAGAAAGAACTTCGGATTCAACGAGTACTTCATCACATATTCCACAAGTCTGTGATTCAGTGAAGCCATCTTCTGTACAAGTCGGTGCTTGTCCCTCGATTATAATTATCTCTGTATGTCCTGTTGCAGGGATTACCTCTGATGGGACAATAACTTCGCCACAGTTTGTACAATGTCCTTCTTCTGTGAAGCCATCTTCCGTACAGGTAGGTTCTCTACCCTCAATATATGATAAATCTTCACTATGTCCTGTTGCTGGAATTATTTCTCTTGCAACAGTTTCTGTTCCACAATCGGCACAGTATGCATAATCGGTGTAACCATCTGCAGTACAAGTTGGTTGAACACCCGCTTCTTTAACAATGTTCTTGTGACCGGTT
>JAZSDZ010000090.1:0-10077 GCA_045531435.1 Candidatus Fimenecus sp. | reverse complement strand
CAATAAATAAGTGTAAAAGGATAACGGATAACTTTTAATTTCTGCATATTAGTATAATACATAACGATGTAAAAAAGAAAATAAGATAATTTGGAGGTTATCGGGATAATTTATATAGAACACAAAACCCTACAAAGCTTTTATTCAAATCTAAATTTCATATTATCCCGATAAATTTTAATTTACAATTCTAAATCTATATAAAACAAGAAAATTCTTGATTTATTCTTCTGAACATATTATAATGTTAAACAAGTGATTAAATTATAAAATATTAAATCATTAATAATATATCGAGATGTAGCGCAGATGGTAGCGCGCCACGTTCGGGACGTGGATGCCGCAGGTTCGAATCCTGTCATCTCGACCACCTAAGTACAATGGTTTTAATACAAACCGTTGTACTTTTTTTGTTTTTGTGGTATAGTTTATTCATATAGTAGTTTTAAATCAAAGGGTAAACTATGGGATTTTTAGTGACCTTTTTAAAGATTCATTTGAAACATGGTTTAGAATTATGAATTGTTAATAAAAAGGAGAAAAACTATGAGCTACTTAAGTGAACTTCGTAAAATTGTAGGACATAGACCACTACTTTCTGCTGGTGCTACTGTCCTTGTAATTAAAGATAGTAAAATTCTTTTGAACCTCCGTTCCGATACAGAAACGTGGGGTATCCCTGGTGGTGGATTAGAGCTTGGTGAATGTTTAGAAGAAACTGCATTTCGTGAATTAAAAGAAGAAACAGGTCTTACTGCTGGGAAAATGACATTGGTCACTGTGTTGTCTGGTAAGGACTTTTATTTTGTTTACCCTAATGGTGATATGTTGTATTCCGTTGTTTCTTTATATCTTGCCGAAAATGTCAGCGGAGATTTAAAAATTACAGATGGCGAAAGTCTTAAACTTCAATATTTTAGTTTCGATAATTTACCAAATCTCGAAATCAGAGCAAAAACAATGATTGAGTGGATAAAAGAAAATAGAAAAGATTTAATTATATAAAGAAGACATCCCACTTTGAAAGGCTTATTTTGCCTATCATTGTGGGGTGTTGTTTTTTCATTACGTGAATGGTATAATGATTTTGACAATAAATTTGTATTTACGGAGGTCAAGATTTGAAAAGAAAAATATTGATTGTTGACGGAAGCAATCTATTGTTTCAAATGTTTTTTGGAATGCCTTCACGAATATATAATGAGCAAGGAATAGGCATATGGGGAGTATTGGGCTTTGTTGGTGCTCTTCTTAAAATCGTTCGGCAAACAAATCCAACCCATCTTACAGTTCTTTTTGATGGTGATAATGAGAACAAAAGAACTTTAATAAATAGCGATTACAAAGCAAACAGAATTGATTACAGTCAAGCACGTGACGAAGAAAATCCATATTCACAATTAACATATATTTATCAAGCACTTCAATATTTAGGTATCACTTATGCAGAAACTACAAACTGTGAAGTGGACGATTGGATTTCTAGTTATACAAGTTTATATGGAAAAGATAATGAAATTGTTGTTTTATCTTTCGATAGTGACTTTTTTCAATTAATAAGTGACAATGTTTCGATTTTAAAATATCGTGGAGATAAATCAATACTTTGTACACCTAAATACTTACGAGAGAAATATGGAATTGAACCTTATCAATATGCTGATTTCAAATCGTTGACAGGAGATAAAGCAGATAACATTGTCGGCGCTGATAAAGTGGGAACAAAAACTGCAAGTGTGCTACTTCAAGAGTTTGGTTCACTTGATAATATAATTCGAAATGCAGAAACAATAAGAAAGCAATCAGTAAGAGAATCTGTTAGAAAGAGTAGCGAACATTTACTACGAAATTTGGAACTGATTAAACTTGATAGAAAACATGATGTTCCATTTAAACTTGACGATATGGAGTATACATATAGCGGAATTACAACAACAGAAGTATTGCGTGGTATTGGACTTAAATAAGAGTATGATAATTTTGATAAAGTCCAACTGTTAGATTTGTAAAATAATTATAAGTAAAACACCTATGAAGTTAAGAAACTCATCTAACCTCATAGGTGTTTACTGTTTAAGAATCAAATTGTGTAGAAAACAAATCACAAATTATTCTTAAGATACTGACTGTCACAAAGCACATTCTGCCATGCTGCTGCACCAGTTAATTCAGCCACAAACAAACGATCATTATTATCCATATGTTTTGCCAAATTATCTCTAACCGTCGCACAAGAATCTTGTGTTTTTATAAACCATGTTGATTCTGTAACATGTGCCCAGGCACTATATGATTTTATTGTCGCATACAAATCATCATAGTTTCTACCTGGTGAACAAAGATCATATTCCACTATCTTTGATGACATTATACTTCTCCTTTCTCTTGATTTTCACACTATAAAAAGATTAAATAGTGCAACCCATTTATTTACATATTCTTCTGAAATATCATCCTTCTTTTTATTCTTAAGAACTTGTTTAAAAGCTTTAGCTAAATCCACCTTCCAACCTTGCTTTAAATCAATAGAATGTTCATTTGCAAATAATTCAATTTGAGGGATTAATGGTTTTGTTTTATCATATTCATCTTCAAAAGCAAAATCCTCCACCGTTAAAAACAAACGTGAAACTCCTCTGATTAATAAATCAAATGGTACCAAATCCTCCACTTCAGTATTATCATTTTCAGCAATTGTTTTTACCTCTATAACACTATCCTTTTGGTCTTTATATAACCCGGAATGCAATTTTTTTATGGCATCCTTACCTGGACCATCCGAGTCCAATAATACATATGGTAGTTTTTCTGCTTTACTACACACAATACTTACAACACCTGATACACCTTTCACCCCTCCAGAAGGAATAAAAACTATTTCCTGTTTAGGCGCTATCATTTTTTCTTTAATTAAAAATGTTTTAATAGCATTAAGGTAATGTTGGTCTGAAGGACCTTCCACAATTATACATTGACAACCTTGTAAAAGAATATCCGAAACGCTGAGGCCCATTGCGGCATGAACAGCATAAATGGACTTCTCATTTAAACTATCAGCGCCCTGTCTTAAATTGCTAGATGCTACGGTATAGCCTTGTTCATCCATATATACAACCCTACATCTATCAATATTTGTTGTATCTACAATAAATGGTGAATGAGTTGTATTGATTATCTGATTTCCTTTTGAAAGTTCCTCAAAGAAAACAGCAAGGTCTTTTTGTGCAAGCGGGTGTAATGTTAATCCAGCCTCATCTAATAGCAATATTGCATTCTTGTGACTTTCTTGGCTTTCAACAAGGAATATTAAATAGAAACTTACAAACCATTGTAATCCCGTGCTTCTCAATTCTAAGCTGACTTCTTCTGTTCTTATTTTGTCTGAAACCCAAATTCTAAAATAATCTCCATCCGCCTCAAATCTGAATTTGTATTCACCTTGTTTCCACCACTCGCTAAACTTACGAGTTAACTCGCCTGATGCGGATTGCAAAAGAATGCTTCTCTCTTCTGTATCTTTTTCTGCTTGTTGAATTTCATCCTGTGTTGGGGTTGAATTTCGACCACTAGTACGTTTCATTGCCAAATCTTTTGGATTTTGACCTAACTCAAGAATTTCACTAGGGTTAAGTTTTACAAAATCAAATAACACACGCAATGTTCTGACTTGGTCGTCATTTACATCAACCCCTGTAACGGTTTCGCCTTTTAACCATTTTACTGCATAAGGCAAATATATTTTTGTTGATAGATTACCATAGTTAGAATAATAAACAAACTTAGGCATTTCATCAAGAATAACAGTTTCAAGGTTATTCTTGTACTCATCTTCATTAAAGTCGTCTTCATCGCCTTCTTCCCTTAATGCAGGAGGAATACCATCAGGAAATTCAATGGCATATTCACCATCGTAAAATCTTGACACAACAACTTTCATTCCTGCCATACAAGTCGTTTTTGCTTCTAATGATATGGATTTTGCACTATCTTCACCAATCTCAAATTCAGCAGTTATAAATTTTACTTTTTCTGGAATATCTCTTAAAGTGCTTAATTTTGATACAGGCAAATCATGAAGAAGGTCAATATCTCCATTGCGAGCTGGATTCAACTTCCATAACGCTAATAATAAATTTGACTTTCCTGACTCATTAATGCCTACCAATGTCGTTACATCATCACAATCTATCCATCCACTATTTTCTACCGAACGGAAATCTGTTACTTGATAACGAATTAATTTCATATTATAACACTCCTTAAATTTTACTCTTTAAATTATAAATCGTAAAAAAGCGTCTTTTTGTGACAAAAAATTCCTAAATCTTTTTATTATCACCACAAATATTCTCCTATTGTCTTTTTTAATAACCCTATAAAAAAACAATTTGACTTTATCTCCTTTTAGAGTGATATATAGGACACCCTGAAAGGAGATTTTTTATGACAACTTTAGAAAAGTTATATTATGGAAACATCGACCCTGCAAACAAATACATAAAGCGTGGGAGTGAATATTCAAAGCTCATAAATCTATCTATACGAAATGAAGATAAATTACTGCCAACACTCTCAAAAGAGCAAAAAGTTATCTTTGAAAAGTACAAGGACTGTATTAGCGAAATGACTAGCATCGCAGAAAAAGAAGCCTTCATCCAAGGCATAAAACTCGGTATAAAAATCACCCCTCCTGTTAAACATTATATCACAATGTCTAACTTTTGGGGTGCAGTTCATTATTAATTTGTCCGGTCTTCTTTTATTTTGTCGTGATTCCTATTGTAATAATTTCAAACGGTTTATATTCCACAGTATCTGTTTCTTCGATAACATCTTCAAGGAAGTTGAGAATTTTCACCTTACCGCCAAGTTTGATTTTTCCTCGTCTGCCATTCTGTTCAGAGAGACGAACAACTATCATATGACCTTTTTCACTCATCTTCATTGTCTGCATATAAAGGTCACCAAATGAGTTTTCGCAAGTCAAATCTGCCTTACCCAATGGAATATTGTACTCAAACGCAATATTGTTGATTTCTGCTTTAACAAAATCATCACCATGAGGGTAAATCATATATGCGAATTCGTGGTGACCAAGGTCACTTGTCACATCAGGTCGGATTGTAGCACGAAGAAGGCTTAAGCTCATTGAATTTTCCAAAAGACCTACGCCATATTTTGAATCGTTAATCAGTGCAATACCACCGTCAGTTTCTGCCATATCAACCCATTTATGATGGCACACCTCGAAACGAGCCTGTTGCCATGTGGTATTTCTGTGAGTTTCGCGTTCAACAAAACCTGCACTCGTATCGCAGACCGCTTTTCGTGTAAGAACATTACAGTCAAACTGTGCTTTTGCAAGTACGTGTTTCTCATTCCAGTCAACGATATTTTCAACTTCAACACCACGCGACTTACGGAATACTCTGATAATTCGTTTCCATGTGCTTTTTTCTGTTGCAAGAGTACAGGCAAATGACACAACATCTGCATTCTTTTCAATTGTTTTAAGTGGTGAAAGAATCTTTATTTCAACTTCTCTATCTTTATAATTAGGAAGAATATCCCAAGCATCATATACACCCGGATTATCCTTATAGAGTTTGAGTTTATTAAACTCACCACTCACCCATTCACGCTGAAGTTCCTTATCATAAAGACTTTCAATGCTACCATCAGTATTAAATACAATCTCATAAAACGGAGTTTCAACCTTGTCGCTGATGGTAAGCCATTCTTCGTTATATTCTTCCTTATAAATATCACCACAAGAAAGTGATGGAAGATTAGGAATCACCCAATCACCTTTTTGACCAAAACGAGTGCTGTTGCCCTTTTCATCAGGAATAAAAGTAAGATGTCTTCGAGGGAAATTCAATGAATTAAAATATCTTTCACCTGTACCGATAATCTTATTTACTCTCTGTTCAATTTCTTCGTAGTCAGCCATTGCATCACGATATACCGGTGTTATGTGACTACCCGGAAGAATATCATGAAATTGGTTTATAAGAAGTTTCTTGTAAATATCACGGATTTCGTCGTGAGGATACTCTGCACCTTTAATATGACGAAGAGTTGAAACAATTTCCGCCTCACGAAGCTTATATTCAAGCTGACGGTTATATCTCTTCATCTTTGATTTTGTGGTAAATGTACCACGATGCATTTCAAGATAAAGCTCACCGTCCCATTTTGCAAGTTTTTTGTTGTCTTTAAGATTCTTTTCAAGGAATTCCTGACCGCTGATATGTTCAGTTTTTGGCATAATTGAGAGTTTATTAAAACGATGCATAACCTCAATCATTTCTTCAGTACAGCCGCTGCCACCATCACCATAACCAAACATAGACATTGTCTGTCCACCCTGATTTTTATCCTGATATGCTTCCCAGTTTTCCTGAATCTGTGATGGCATATTCCATGTTATAAAGTGTGTTGGTGGCACACAGGCATAAACCTCACTACCATCAATACCCTTCCAGATAAAGTTGTTGTGTGGGAATCTGTTTGTGTCATTCCAGGTTGACATTTTATTTGATACAAAGTAGTCAACTCCACTTTTCTTAAGAATCTGTGGTAAAATCCAGCTGTTACCGAAAACGTCAGGTAACCAACAGTTTTTAACTGTTTTTCCGAATTTCTCACGGAAATAATGCTGACCGTACATAAACTGACGGATAAGACTTTCAGCACAAGGAATATTGCAATCAGGCTCAACATACATAGCACCAACGGGCTCAAACTGACCCTTTGCAATCTTCTCTTTTAATTCCTCAAAAACATCAGGATAATACTTTTCAAGCATTTCATACGTATATGCCTGAGTATGAGTGTATTTGAAATCGGGATATCTGTCCATAAGACGAAGCTGAATAAGAATTGTTCTTAAATTCTTCTGAACAGAGTGTATTCTTCTCCAATAATATGCAATATCAAGGTGTGAATGCGCAACGAGGGCTACATCACCATTACCCTTGTAATCGTCATTTGCATAAATTACATCATCAACATATTTCTTTGCACTTGCAACATCTTCTGTCTTCAAATCATCAAAGTCAATAAGATTGAGTGCATTGTTGATTTCACGATTAAGTAAATTGCGATAATCTTCATTGAAAAGGTCACTTTTTGCAATATCAAGTAAAAGTTCAAGGTCATAAACAAGGTCAAGAACTGTATGGTTAATTGTTGCAAGATAAGCGCCTTCAAAAATCTGACGACAACCACGAACTGAAAGGGACTCCGGATTTCTCTCGTCATCAGGCTTTGAACGATTATAGCCCTCCATCTGAAAATTAAGCACAGGTGAATTAATATATGGAGATAAAAGTAGTCTGTCGCGGTTAGGGTCAACACCGCCCACATACTTACCGTTTACTTTTACAATAATTTCAGCGGCAGTTTTAAGTGAAAACCACAATTCTTTATTACGGAGATGCTGTGGAACAACTACCTCAGCTTCAAAAAATGCAGTTCCGTCAGGAGTAAAGTACATATCACCTTTGCGAAGATTTCTCCAACCTTCAGGATAATATTCATACTGCATTTCAGCAACCTGACGAGCATCACGGACCTTTAAAGTTTCTATTTCATATTTTTCTTCATATATGTATCTTTTGAGCCATCCAAAGCGTAAATCAGTCCATTCTTCAGGACGCATACTTCTTCTTACAACCTTAATATGTGCCATTTTTTTCACACCACCTTATTTATCCCAAAAGAATGGTTTTTTCTTCTGAGCAACTATTTTTACACTCTCACCCATATCTCGCATAATTTCACTTTCAATCCACGAGATACAACGGTCAACAATAAGGCATTTTGAACACTCGCCCTGTAAAAGCACAGTAAGAACACCATTTTCGTAAGACACAAAATCAATTTCACCACCATCACCCTGAAGCTTTGGCTTTATAATTCTGTCGATGTAATCTCTCATAATCATTCCTCAATTTCTTTTTTAAGGATAGCACGAACTTTTTCAAGTTTTTCTATTGCCTGTGTCTTTGTTTCACCACACATTGAATAATAAACCTTAAGTTTTGGCTCTGTGCCTGATGGTCTTACTGCAATCCAGCTGCCATCTGTAAATATATATTTAAGCACATTTTCCTTTGGCAAATCGTCGATACCCTTTGAGTAGTCAAGAACATCCTTGATATTGTCAAATAATGACTTTCCGTTTTCACGCATATTTGTCATAATGCTCTGAATTTTTTCTGCACCATCCTTACCTTTAAGCACAAAGGTATCAAGTGCATCAAGGTAAAATCCGAATTCTTCATAAATATTATTAAGTGCATCAACAAGTGTTCTGCCATTGTTTTTGTGATATGCTGCCATCTGACAAATAAGCATTGAAGAAACAACTGCATCCTTATCTCTTGCATGAGTACCGATAAGATAACCATATGATTCTTCATAGCCGATTACAAATTCACGGTCGTTATTGATTTCATATTTACCAATCTGTTCACCTATGTACTTAAAACCTGTGAGCGTGTCAACAACCTGAAGTCCATAGCTTCTTGCAATATCTGCACCAACTTCACTTGTAACAATAGTTTTTACAAGCGTAGATTTTTCATTTAATGTAGCCTTTTTATGTGAAAGTACAAAATCAACAAGCAACGCGCCAACCTGATTACCTGTAAGAAGCACATACTCGCCATTGTGTAAAACTGCAGTACCAACGCGGTCGCAGTCAGGGTCAGTACCAAGCACTAAATCTGCATTTTCCTCTTTTGCCTGTGCTATAGCAATAGTAAGTGCATCCTTTTCTTCAGGATTTGGTGAACGGACTGTGCTGAAATTACCATCAGGCAATTCCTGACTCTTTACAATTGAAACATTCATACCGTCAATAGCTTTTCTTACAGGGATATTACCTGTACCATGAAGTGCAGTATAAACAATTTTGAGGTCAGATTTTTCCTCATAAATTGACTGTTTTTTCACTTCTTTAAGAAATTCATCAAGGACCTCTTCACCGATAACAATAATTTTTCCGTCCTTTACTGCTGTTTCAAAATCATTAACTGCAACTGATTTTAAATCTGTAACTGCATTTACATATTCAATTACCTGACTTGCAAACTGTGGTACTAACTGACAGCCTTTTCCGTCGTAAATTTTATAGCCGTTATATTCCATTGGATTGTGACTTGCAGTAAGCACAATACCACCATTACAGCCTAAATGCTTTGCTGTAAATGATAAAACAGGTGTTGGCATAAGTGTATCGTAAATATACACTTTAATTCCGTTTGCTGAAAGTACACCTGCAGCAATTTCTGAAAAATATCGTGAATTATTACGGGAATCATATGCTATCGCAACGCTGATTTCACCATCAAATTGATTTCTGAGATAATCTGCATAACCTTTTGTTGCCTTTGCTATTGTATATCTGTTCATACGGTTAGGACCGGCACCCATAATGCCACGAAGTCCACCTGTACCGAATTCTAATTCTTTATAAAATCTGTCTTCGATTTCCTTTTCGTCGGTAATATTTAAAAGTTCATTTTTTGTATTTTCGTCAAATGTACACCAATATTCAAAATTCTCTCTAATGTTCATTTTTTACGCTCCTTTGCAGACACAGTTATATACGATAATTGTATAACAAAAAGTCATTGATTGTCAATGAAATCAAAGGTATTTAGATTTAAAAATTGGAGATTATCAGGATGTTTACCTTTCTCGACAAACTATAATCGATATAAAAAACAACACCCATCGGTAAGATGAGTGTTGAGAAATATAAATATTGTCTTTTATCTTTTTGAGAACTGAGGTGCACGACGAGCGCCCTTGAGACCGTATTTCTTTCTTTCCTTCATTCTTGGATCTCTTGTTAAGAAACCTGCCTTCTTGAGAGCTGGACGAAGGTTTGCATCGTACTCAAGGAGAGCACGTGAAAGACCGTGACGGATAGCACCAGCCTGACCTGTAACGCCACCACCGTTTACACGGCAAACGATATCGAACTTATCAGCTGTTCCTGTAAGAGCAAGAGGCTGACGAACGATGAGTTTAAGTGTTTCAAGACCGAAATAATCGTCGATA
>JAZSDZ010000034.1:0-43305 GCA_045531435.1 Candidatus Fimenecus sp. | reverse complement strand
AAACCATCACTATTATACTTGGAGGTTAATCTTTTCTCGACTACTTTTTTGTGGCTTGCCATTGCTCGCCACGTTTTATTTTTACTAAAGCTTTTTTATTCCCCCGGTAGAACCGGGGGATTATATCTTTGCTAAAGACCAATATAAAAATGTCCCAAGGAAAATTCCTTGGGACATTCTATTATTCTTCCACAAATTCTGCAATCTGATGTTTTTCTTTAGCACCAACAAAGCGCTTGACCTCTTGTCCGTTTTCAAACAAAAGGACTGTTGGGATACTCATCACGCCAAATGTGAGCGCTAAATCAGTTGCCTCGTCAACATTAAGTTTACAAACTTTAACCTTATCTGTTTCTTCTGAATATGCTTCTATTTCAGGTGCCATCATCATACACGGACCACACCAGTCAGCATACATATCAAGAAGTACCGGTTTATCTGATTTTAAAACCTCATCTGCAAAATTATTTAAATCAACTTTAATTACTGCCATTTATCTCACCTTCCAATATAATGCTCTTGCTCTGTCAACATCAGTACCATCCACACCACATTTATCAGTATTCTTTGCAAGCGTTACACCACAAAGCTCAATGTTAAGCACTGAAAATGCCTGTAAAAGTTGATGTTTAATCACCTCATATCCTATTTCGCCATCACTACCACTTGTAATTATGAGTAAAGCTTTACGATGCTTTTCAATAGGATTTTTCATATTACGACGAAATCTTGCTTCATAATAACGCTGGAAACGGTCAATCAAAGCCTTGAATGGTGCAGGTACACCCATAAAATAAATAGGTGTTGCAAAAACAATTATGTCTGCTGTTTCAAATCTTTTAAAGAAATCCTCAAGGTCCTTCTTTGTACAACCATTACCTGCTTTACAATAGCCACAAGCGTTGCATGGAGTCGGATTGAGCTCGTAAAGATTCACAATATCGAAATTTGTTCCTTTAGGGAATTCACGTAAAAGACTGCCTAAAAGCTTTGCTGTATAACCATTTTTTCTTGGTGAAGCCATAATAGCCATTACGGTAAGACCGTTTGAATTGTTTTCAACATTATCCTGACCAAAAATCATTTTTATTATTCCTCTGTTTTTTCTTCAGTTTGTGCTTTTGCCTTCTTTTTATCAATATTTACCTGACGCTTAATTTTCTTTGTTGTTGTTTTTTCAAACTCTGTTTCACTGATGTCATAACTTCTGATCTTCTTGTATTTAGGAAGCTTTTTATTTACATCCTTAACTGCTTCATCAACTGTTTTCTGAACATCCTCTTTTGTAATATCCTGACGCTTAAGATTATTCTTGATTTGCTCATAGTTAGGGTAAATCATAGCACTAACCAATGTTTCATCATCAACATCATCTGCAAAAACAATACTTTCTTCAATAATCGGATTAGTATTAAGATAAAGTTCAACCTCTTCAGGGAAGATGTTTTTACCATTCTTTGTAACGATAACATTCTTACTTCTACCAGTAATCTTGTAACAGTTATGACGGTCACAAGTACCGATATCGCCAGTTCTGAACCATCCCTCAGGAGTAATAACCTCCGCCGTTGCTTCAGGGTTTTTATAGTACCCATTCATAACCATCGGACCTCTAACCCAAATTTCACCAACACCTAAAGCATCCGGATTATAAATTGCAACTTCCGCTCCGGGAATAGGAGTACCGATTGAGTCAGGAAGCATGAGTCTGTCATTATTACATGCAACAAGTGGTGCACATTCAGTAAGACCGTAACCAATATAAAGGTCAATACCCATATGCATAAAATCCTCTGCAACGCGTGGGTCAATAGCAGCGGCACCTGTTACAATAAGACGAAGTCTTCCACCAAATGTTTCAATAACTTCCGCAAAAAGTTTTCTGTCAAGGTCCTTAATGCCCATTGCCTTACTTGCTATTGAGGCATATTTACCAAGTTTGAATATAAGCTTACCTGCTGTTTTTTCTTCCATCTTTTTCATTATTTTTGCATGAACCTTTTCAATAAGAAGAGGAACAGTAATAAAGCAAGTTGGTTTTATCTCCTGAAAATCTCTTGTGATATATCGGAGTCCCTGATTGAACGCTATACAAGCACCTGAATAAAGGATATAAAGGAAACCAACTGTACATTCATAAGTATGATGAATCGGAAGCACCGAAAGAAGCTGGTCTTCAGGTGTAACTTTAATGCATCCTGCTGCGCCCATTACAACTGAACAGATATTTTTCTGACTGAGACATACGCCTTTTGATACACCTGTTGTACCTGATGTAAAGAGAATTGCAGTTGTTGCCTCAGGGTCAACTGTCATATCATCAAGATGTCTGATTCCTTTTCTGTAAAGTTGTCTGCCTATATCAATATAATTTTCAAAGTAATCAACACCATCAATCTGAACATCATCAAAACAAATAAAACGAAAGTTTTCAGGAAGTTGATCCTTAAGTTCTTCAATTCTCTTAATATATTTCTTATCACCAAAAAGAACAGTGGAGTCAGAATCCACAATAACATCCATCATATTCTCTGCTGTCAATTCCTTATCAATCGGCACAATAATATTATCACTGCAGGTTACTGCAAGATATGTGACAGACCAGTTATATGAATTTGCACCTACAACTGCTATATGCTCTCTCTTATAGCCATCATTTACAAGACTATTAGCAAGATAATAAACAGAATGACGGAAATTACTATAAGTTACCTCGTAATAAACTCCATCCTTATTCTTAAGCTTATATGCAGGACGTTCTGAAAAGAGTTTTTCACTCTGGTCAATCAAATCCTTGAAATCGCTTATATCACGCACCTCATAAAAAGGTTTATTTATTGGAAATTTGCTTTGAACATGCATTTCAGATACCTCGTGTTCATCAATTTCGAGTTGGATTATATATTATAACACACTTTCCATCTTTTGGAAAGAAAAAATTATAAATTGCTTATTTTTTTAATTACTTTTTTATATTCATCATACGTCATATATGAATTTATTATTTTCAAAAGTGAAGATGAACTGATTTTTTCAGGAAGACACAATTCTTTCGCCAATGCTTTACGGATAACGCTACTATTTTCACCACCACTGATCCCATCTTCAAAAAAGTCCGTATGAGTTATTTCTCTGCCTTCTTTTTTTGTGTTCTCGCTGTATATAACACCTGCTTTTTTAAGTGCACCAATGATTACCTGAGTTTTCATTCCTTCAACGCCAAGTTTTCCTTCCTTTGAAAACTCTGTTTTTCTTTTTTCCTTACCATACACATCAGGTATATACACATTTTTTATGTTTTCACTTTTAGTTATATTCTTGATAAAGGAGCGAATCATAAAACCCGCTGAATCACTATCGGTAAGAATTATAATTCCCTTTTTTTCTGCAAGAAAACGGATGAGTGCCTGTTTTTCTTTATCCTTAAAAATTGCAAAGCCGTCTGTCTCAACAATAATTGTATCAAGAATACCTGACAGCTTAATTTTATCGTATTTTCCTTCAACTATTACTGCTTCATTTATTTTTATCACAGTTTTCACCTTGCTATTATAAGTGAAATCTTCACTATGAGTTTTTCAAGAATCAATTCGCCACTCTGCGCTGTACTTTTCAACGCTCTGTCACTTTCCGCAAAGCAGTCAAAGCATTCGCGAATCTGCTCCATTGAAAGATTTCTCGCATATCTGTCAGCATTTTTCAGACGGAAATCCTTATTTCTGTAATCAAATATTTTTGCAGGATAAAGCATACTTTCTCCGCCTGAAACGGACACCTTCACACGATAAATATCAAGAAAAGACATAAGAATAACACCAAAAATATCAATTGGCTCTGCTTTTTGCATCATAAGAATGTGTAAAAGTTCCAACGCACCTTGTGGATTCTGATTAAGAATAAGCTTAGATAAATCAAAAACCTTTGCTTCAAGAGAACGAACAACAACACTATCAATGCAATCACGCGTAATTTCATATCCCTGACCTGCAAAATTTGCTGCTTTCTGAATCTCGTTGAACAATGTGTTAAGTCCGTCACCTGCTATTTCCACAAGATAAGATGCTGTAGTGTCATTCATCATACAACCTTGTTTCGAAGCATATGCACAAAGAAGTTTCAACAAATTTCTGCCTGTTGGTTTTTCAAAATCCACAACAACAGCACACTCATTAAATTTATCAACAACCCATTTCCATTTTGCTGTTTTAGGTTGAACATCAATACTGTCCATCCAGAAAATTGTAATACATGTATCAGGAGTGTTTTCCAAAAAAGATATTAATCTGTCTTTATCACTGTTGTTTAATGCATCAAGAGGAAAATCACGAGCTATTACAACACAATATTCACTCATAAACGGCATAGATGAAGCACCCTCAAACACATCATCAAGGGTGTTTTCTTTACCATCATATTTACGCAGACTAAATGTTTCACTACCCGGTGTTACAAAGGTTTTACATATCTTTTCAGTATAAAACTGTTTAAGATATTCTTCACTTCCGTAAAAAAGATAGCAGTTTGACATATTCTTTTCTCTAATCTGTCTTTTTAAATCTGCTTCATAAACAAGTGCCATTTTATTCTCCCGAACTCAGAAATTAATCGATATTTTTTCATTTTCTGTTAATTCAATTATTTGAATGTTTTCTGCAATATTCGCTTCATAATCAAAAGCATTCTTGCCGTACAAGATTATTATATCACAATCTTTTGTGTTTTCATAGATATTTTCTGCATTTTCACCGTCTGCTATCACAATGGTTTTTTCATTTGCTTTAATTGAAACACAATCTTTATCTATTATGGTTATTTCTACATTTTTATAAAGAGATAGCCCTCTCACATCACTTTCAGATATATCAGCAAAAATTTGCGGTGCATCATCATAAAAATATGTTTTTGTCCTACCAAAATTATTATAAATGTTTATTATTTCTGATACAGTTGCATTTTCTATTTCTGTTACCAATAGACCGTCAGGTTTCTTTTTGTTGTGAGTGTTCAACAAATCAGTTATATCATCAATGTATTTCTTTTTCTGTGTACCAACAAGTATGGTTTCTCCTTTATGATTTATTGTCACAACAGGATTTCTGTCTGTGCCAATTATTTCGACCGAAGCATTGTTGTAATCATAGGAAATGCAGTGAACTGTGAGCAACACAAATACAACTGATAAAAGTACTGTAATGTGCTTTGCAATATGAATCTTATGTTTTTCGGCAACAAACACGACTAAAAAGCCTATTATCATTATAGCGAAAAAATATTCATAGTATTTATGACTCAATGAGATGGTTGACCACTCTGCCATACCGATTTTCTCTGCTATAAAATGAAGGAATTCTCCAATAGCACCTGTAATAATAAAACAGATATTGGCAATTGGTTTCAGAAACAGTATATGAGATATTGTTCCAATAACAGTGGTCAGCATCATAACCATAGCCAAATCTACCATAAGGAAATTTGTGAGAATTGATACAACAGATACCATTCTGAAATTAAAAATAAATACAGGTAATGTAAACACCATAGTTGAAAAACTGATTGCTGTAGTTGTGACAGCCAAATTATACAATGGGATTTTTGATATAAAAGTGTATTGAGTTTTTTCTCTTATCCACGATTGAATCTTTCCAGAATAAACAAGAATTCCCATAGTCGAAAGGACAGTCAGCCACAATGCAACTGAAAATGCTGCAAAAGGATTCAATACGAGAATAAACGTCAATGCAAGTCCTATTGAATTTATACTGTCCGAATCACGATTGAATAACTTTGCCACAAGTACTGCAACTACCATTGCACCTGCTCGTAAAACAGACACACTGAATCCGGTGATTGATGCGTATATAAGTAAACAGATTATTCCGACAACAGGTGCTTTCCTTCTTAACCTTGAAAATCTGTATATAAAATTTATTATTCCAAGTGACCAAAGAGTAAGGTGCAAGCCTGAAATGACAAGCAAATGTGATGTTCCGCAATAGTTAAAGTTATTTACCACTTTTCTGTCTAACTCTGACTTATCACCTATGGTCATAGCCATTGCTATTGCACCATTTCTGCCGGGAAGATATTGAGTTACAATTTCCGAAAATACCCTTTTAACCGTACCTATATTTTTATAATACCAATTGACCTCACCTGTTTTTTCGATTTTACATTCATCACCCTCAAAAAATGTAAAATATATCCTTGAAGAAAGTGAACTTTCAAACAAATCTTCCGTGTATTCTGTTTCAGTACATTTACCCGTGATTATTACACAATCACCTTCATATAAAAACCTATCACTATTTGATACAACTCTTACTTTATAGTTTTTGCCTTCAGGTTTGATTACATATGAAAAGGCATAATCGGAATCTGTTGGTTTTTCGCAAACTATTCCCGTCAGCATTTGCTCATTTTTCATTTCTATCATTTCGTTGAAATAATATTTTTCTGCAGATATAAACGATACAGTAAATATAATTGCACCAAATAATGTGAAAATAACAGAAAGGTATTTTCTTAATCTTTTGAAAAGTATAAAAAAGCAAAAAATGACTATTGCCCCGATTAAAAGAACAATAGTCATCTTATGAGTAATATTGGTGATTAAAAGAAATGTTACAAGCATTGAAAAGCCGATTGTTGCCATAGGTCTTTTCAATATCAACACTCCTTTTTTATAATTAAACTAATCTTTCTGAAAGGTTATCTCCGCTTAAAATATGGAAATGAATGTGTTTTACAGTCTGTCCTGCCTTATCACCACAGTTGTTGATAATTCTATAACTGTCAACACCTGCAAGAGAAGCAATTTCAGAGATTTTAACAAAAATGTAACCTACGATTTCACAGTTTTCTACATTAATATCGTTTGCTGATGATGCCACGTGTTCCTTTGAAATTACAAGTATATGAACATCTGCCTGAGGAGCAATATCACGGAATGCAAGGATTTTTTCATCCTCATAAACCTTATTTGATGGAATTTCACCGTTTGCTATTTTACAAAAAAGACAATCCATAACAAATTCTCCTTATTTAATCATTGTTGTAAGGATTTCTTTAGCTGACATCAAAGCATCGTCAATCTTTGAAATATCCTTACCACCAGCCATAGCCATATCAGGTTTACCGCCACCTGAACCACCTGCTACCTTAGCAACTTCACGGACAATGTTACCTGCGTGAGCACCATTTGTGATTGCATCCTTACCACAAGCACAAGCGAATGAACAAGTACCCTTTTCAGCATTTGAACCTGCGATAACAGCGACTGTGTTAGGAGCAGAATCTCTTGCAGTTTCAGCCATAGAACGAAGTCCGTTTGCGTCAAACTCGCCTGCATAGTAAACAACAAGCTGAACACCCTTGACATCAACTGCACCTGCCATAATACCTGCAGTCTTGAATGAGTTGATTTCTGCTTTAAGTGCTGCGATTTCCTTTTCTTTTGCCTTAAGGTCATTTGCGATTGCAACTGCTTTCTGTGGAAGTGCAGATACATTACCAACCTTGAAAGCTTCTGCAGTTGTGTAAAGAAGAGTATTCTTCACTTCAATATACTTAAGAACATTTTTACCTGTTACAGCCTGAATTCTACGAACACCTGCCGCAACTGATGATTCAGAAACAATCTTGAAAAGACCGATTTTGCCTGTGTTATCAACGTGAGTACCACCACAAAGTTCAGTTGAGAAGTCTCCCGCCTTTACAACACGAACAACATCACCATACTTTTCACCGAAAAGTGCCATTGCACCCATAGCCTTTGCTTCGTCTATTGGCATTTCCTTGATAAGCATCTGAGTCGCATTAAGAATCTCTTCATTAACAAGGTCTTCAACCTTTTTAAGTTCTTCGCCTGTCATACCTGTAAAATGAGTAAAGTCAAAACGAACTTCGTTAGCATCTACAAGCTGACCAGCCTGTTCAACGTGAGTACCGAGAACAGTACGAAGTGCTGCCTGAAGAAGATGAGCAGCAGTATGATTCCTCATAATTGCTTTTCTGTTTTCTTCATTGTATTTTGTAACTACTGTGTCACCAACCTTAACAGCATCGCCGTTAAGTGTACCATGATGAAGAACAACACCGTCAGCATCTTTTGTTGTATTTGTCACTTCAAATGTGCTGTCACCAATTGTGATAACACCTGTGTCGCCAACCTGTCCACCACTTTCAGCATAAAAAGATGTTTTGTCAAGAACAAGAATTGCATCACCTGATTCAACAAATTCTGATCTTTCACCATCTGACACAAGTGCCACAACAGTTGCATTTGTATTATTTTCTTTATATCCTGTAAATTCAGTTTTTGCAATATCCTTAAATGAAACACCACTGTTTCTCCAGTCAGTTTCAGCACCGTCACGCTTAACAGACTTTGCCTTCATTCTTGCTTCTTCAACAAGCACTTTAAATGCATCCTCATCAACTGTCATATTGTTTTCTGCTACGATTTCTTTTGTAAGGTCAATTGGGAAACCGAATGTATCCTGGAGCTTGAAAGCATCTTCGCCTGAAAGAACATTGTCCTTTGAGTTTGCCATCATTTCGTTGAGAAGTCCAAGACCGGAGTCAATTGTCTTATAGAAGCTTTCTTCTTCCATAGCAATAACTTTCTTGATATAATCCTGTTTTTCAACAAGATTCGGATATGCATTTGCATTTTCCTTGATTACAGTTTCGCAAACCTCTGCGAGGAATGGTCTGTCGATACCGATAAGTCTTCCGTGACGTGCAGCACGACGAAGAAGACGACGAAGCACATAACCACGACCACTGTTTGATGGAAGAACACCGTCACCAACCATAAATGTTGTACTACGAATATGGTCAGTAATAACACGAAGTGAAATATCTTTTTTAGCATCCTTGTGATACTCAATACCTGAAATATCAATAATGTGCTTCATAATATTCTGAACTGTATCAACCTCAAAGAGGTTTTCAACATCCTGCATAATTGTAGCAAGACGCTCAAGACCCATACCTGTATCAATATTAGGATTTGCAAGACGAGTATAGTTGTTGTTACCATCATTTTCAAACTGTGTGAAAACAAGGTTCCAGACTTCGATAAATCTGTCACATTCGCAACCTACTTTACAGTCAGGACTGCCACAGCCTTTATCAGGACCACGGTCAAAGTAGATTTCTGAACAAGGACCACAAGGACCTGCACCGTGTTCCCAAAAATTATCTTCTTTACCGAAACGCACCATATGTGATGGGTCAACACCAACTTCTTTAGTCCAGATGTCATAAGCCTCATCATCTTCAAGATAAACACTGACATAAAGAAGCTCCGCAGGAATTTCAAGTACCTTTGTAAAGAATTCCCAAGCCCATGCAGTTGCCTCGTGCTTGAAATAATCACCGAATGAGAAGTTACCAAGCATCTCGAAATATGTTCCGTGACGAGCAGTTTTACCAACATTCTCAATATCTGGTGTACGGATACATTTCTGACAAGTTGTAACACGATTTTTGGGAGGTGTTACCTCACCTGTGAAATATTTTTTCATTGGTGTCATACCTGCATTGATAAGAAGAATACTCTTATCCCCCTGAGGTACGAGTGAAAAGCTTGGAAGTCGCAAATGCTCCTTACTTTCAAAGAAAGAAAGGTATTTTTCTCTTAATTCATTAAGTCCTGTCCATTTCATACAGACTACTCCTATTTTATAAAAATTATCTTATAAATTATACAATTATGTAGCAATTATGTCAATATTAAAGGACAAAAAACACGGCGGGGTCAAGACCCCGCCCTACCGATTTGTTATAATTCAATTTCGCGCTTAGATGAATTAGAAAAGTCCATCTATCTTTCCGTCTGCATCAACATCAATCTTATATGCTGCTGGTGCTTTTGGAAGTCCAGGCATTGTCATAATGTCACCTGTGAGACAAACTATGAAACCTGCACCTGCGCTGAGTTTTACTTCACGGACTGTCATCATAAAGTTTTCAGGTTTACCAAGTTTTGTTGGGTCATCAGACAATGAATACTGAGTTTTTGCAACACAAACCGGAAGTTTATCCTGACCAAGAGATTCAATATCCTTGATTGCCTTTTCAGCAGCAGCTGTGAAAATTACTCCGTCAGCACGATAGATTTCCTTTGCGATTGTATTGAGTTTTTCTTTAATTGAAAGCTTTTCGTCATAAAGTGGTGCGAAATCTGCTTTACCTTCGTCGATAACTGCACAAACCTTTTCTGCCAAGTCCATACCACCTTCGCCACCTTTAGCGAAAACTTCCGCAAGAGATACAGGCACTTGCATTTCTTCACAGAATTCCTTGATGTAGGCGATTTCTGCATCTGTATCTGTATGGAATTTATTGATTGCAACAACAACAGGCACTTTGTATTTTCTCATATTTTCAATGTGAGTTTTAAGGTTTACGATACCTGCTTTAAGTGCTTCAACATTTTCGTCCTGTAAATCAGCACGAGCAACGCCACCATTGTATTTAAGAGCACGGATAGTAGCAACAACTACTACACATTCAGGCTTAAGACCTGCATAACGACACTTGATGTCAAGGAATTTTTCAGCACCAAGGTCAGCACCGAAACCTGCTTCTGTAATACAGTAATCAGCAAGCTTAAGAGCAAGCTTTGTAGCAGTAACAGAGTTACAACCGTGAGCAATATTTGCGAAAGGTCCACCGTGCATAATAGCAGGAGTATTTTCAAGAGTCTGTACAAGGTTTGGTTTGATTGCATCCTTTAAAAGTGCAGCCATAGCACCAACTGCATTGAGGTCTTTTGCATAAACAGGAGTGTTATCAAGTGTGTATGCAACAAGGATGTTGCCAAGTCTTGTTTTAAGGTCCTCGATATCAGTTGCAAGACAGAGAATAGCCATAATTTCACTTGCAACAGTAATCATAAATCCGTCTTCACGAGGTACACCGTTAACTTTACCGCCAAGACCGACGATTACATTACGTAGTGCACGGTCGTTCATATCAAGACAACGCTTAAAGAGAATTCTTCTCTGGTCAATGCGAAGGTCATTACCCTGCTGCATATGGTTGTCGATAATAGCACAAAGAAGGTTGTTAGCAGCAGTAATAGCGTGCATATCACCTGTGAAATGAAGGTTGATGTCTTCCATAGGAATAACCTGTGAATATCCACCACCTGCAGCGCCACCTTTAACACCGAAAACAGGTCCCATTGATGGTTCACGAAGTGCGATACAAGCATTTTTGCCGATTTTATTCATAGCCTGACCAAGACCTACTGTGATAGTTGTTTTACCTTCACCTGCAGGAGTTGGATTAATAGCAGTAACAAGGATGAGTTTTCCGTTTTCTCTGTCTGCATATTTCTTGTTAAGAGAAAGTGGAAGCTTTGCCTTGTACTTACCGTAAAGTTCAAGGTCGTCTGCATCAATGTTAAGTTTTTTTGCGATTTCTACGATTGGTAAACAAGGTGTCTGCTGTGCGATTTGAATGTCTGAAAGCATAATGTAATCCCCCAAAAATTATTTCATTATTATGTTATTTAATTTATCCATTGTCTCCTTCGTTGGTGTATCCAAATCCGCGAAAGGAAACTTTATATTCATACTGTCATATTTCGTCTGACAGATTTTTTTGAATGGTAAAAGCTCAATTTTTTCAACACACTTATGTACTTTTACAATTTCATTGAGTCTTTCTATATTTTCTTCGTTGTCATTAAGTGTGGGAATAATCACCTGACGAATTATTGTCGGAATTTTCTGCTCGTTAAGATACTTTAAAAAATCCAATGGTTTATTGAGTGAACATCCTACATTTTCAATGTACAAATAATCATCTGTATATTTAATATCAAGTAACACTCTGTCGGTTTCCGTCAAGAGCTTTTTAACCTGCTTATTCAATATACTGCCCGATGTGTCAAGGCAAGTGTTAATGCCGTTTTCGTGACAAAGTTTAAAAACTTCATAAGCAAAATCAGGCTGTAACAGTGGCTCACCACCCGAAAGTGTAATTCCACCTTTTTCACCAAAATACTCACGGTAATTCAAAGTTTTTTTCACGATTTCTTCAGGTGTAAAAGTTTTTTTGCTCTGCATTTCCCACGTGTCAGGATTATGACAGCATTTACAACGAAGATTGCAACCTTGAAAGAAAACTACAAAGCGTAATCCCGGTCCGTCAACTGTACCAAGACTTTGTATTGAATGAACTTGTCCGTTCATAATTACATTGCCTCGTGGAATGTACGACTGATAACTTCTCTCTGCTGTGCCTTTGAAAGCTTATTGAAATTAACCGCATATCCCGAAACACGGATTGTAAGGTTAGGATACTTTTCAGGATTTTCATAAGCATCCATAAGTGTTTCACGATTAAGCACATTCACATTGATGTGGTGTGCCATTTTTGCAAAGTATCCGTCAAGAATTGCAACAAGATTTGTTATTCTTTCCTCATTATCACGACCAAGTGCTTCAGGTGTGATTGAAAATGTATTTGAAATACCGTCGCGACAATCGTCATAACTGATTTTTGCAACTGAGTTAAGTGATGCCAATGCACCGTTTTCTTCACGATTGTGCATTGGATTAGCACCAGGAGCAAATGGTTCACCATTTTTTCTTCCGTCAGGAGTTGCACCTGTGTGTTTACCATACATAACATTTGATGTAATAGTAAGAACTGAAAGAGTATGGATTGCATCTCTGTATGTTGGAGTCTGACGAAGTGCAGTAATCACACGATGTGTCATATCCTTTGCCATAAGGTCAACACAGTCATCATCATTACCGTATTTAGGGAATTCACCAACTGTTTTGAATTCTGTGATAAATCCTTCTTCGTCCTTAACAGGCTTAACATCTGCAAACTTGATTGCACTGAGAGAGTCAGCCACAACTGAAAGTCCTGCAATACCAAAAGCCATAAAACGCTCAACATCTGTGTCATGAAGAGCCATCTGAATTTTTTCATAAGCGTACTTATCGTGCATATAGTGAATTACATTCATTGTATTTACATACAAGTGACTTAGCCACTCAATATAAATCTGGAAGCGCTCCATGACAGCATCAAAATCAAGTTTTTCTGCATCCATAACATCCATTTGTGGACCTATATGCATTTTACTTGTTGTATCGTAACCACCGTTAATGGCGATAAGCAAAAGCTTTGCAAGGTTACAACGAGCGCCAAAGAACTGCATCTGCTTACCAACCTTCATTGCAGAAACGCAACAAGCAATAGCGTAATCATCACCATAATCAGGACGCATTACATCATCATTTTCATACTGAATTGAGTCAGTATCCTTTGAAACCTTCGCACAGAATCTCTTGAAATTTTCTGGAAGGCGAGTTGACCAGAGAACTGTAAGGTTTGGTTCAGGAGATGAGCCGAGTGTATAAAGAGTGTTGAGCATACGGAAGCTGTTCTTTGTAACAAGAGTTCTTCCGTCTTCACCCATACCACCAACTGCTTCAGTAATCCACATCGGGTCACCACCGAAAAGCTCATTGTATTCAGGAGTTCTTAAATGTCTTGCAAGACGAAGTTTGATTACAAAATCGTCCATAAGCTCCTGAGCACCTTTTTCTGTAAGAATACCTCTTGCAATATCTCGTTCAATATAAATATCAAAGAATGTGCTGACTCTACCAAGTGACATTGCAGCACCATTTTGCTCTTTAATAGCACCAAGGTAAGCAAAATATGTCCACTGAATTGCTTCACGGGTATTTTTAGCAGGTTGACCGATGTCATAGCCATAAGAAGCAGCCATTTCCTTAAGGTAGCCTAAGAATGCAATCTGCTGATAAAGTTCTTCAAAAAGACGAATCTGGTCTGTGTTGAAATTACCGCTTGCCTTTGCAGCCTTATCCTTTTTCTTTTCTTCAATAAGCTTGTCAACACCGTAAAGGGCCACACGACGATAGTCACCGATAATTCGACCACGACCATAAGCATCAGGAAGACCTGTAATGACGTGGCACTTACGAGCAGCACGCATTTCATCAGTATAAGCACGGAAAACACCATCATTATGAGTCGTTCTGTATTTAAATTCCTCTTCAACCTTGTCACTCAACTTGTAACCATAAGCCTCACAAGCCTGACGCACCATTCGCATACCACCAAAAGGATTCACGCCACGCTTTAATGGTCGGTTAGTCTGAAGACCTACAATCAACTCGTTCGCCTTATCAACATATCCTGGTAAAAAAGTTGTAAGTGAAGATGCATTAGTTACATCAATATCAAGGACACCGCCATACTGTCTTTCAAGTGCGAAAAGAGAATTAACCTTTTTCATCATAGAATCAGTACGAGATGTTGCTGTTTCAAGGAATGAGTCATCACCCTTATATTCTTTATAGTTAAGTTGAATGAAATCGCGCACATTGATTTCATCCTGCCATACGCCTTTTACAAATCCGTTCCAATTGTTATGTTCCATATTTTTTCCTCCTACTATATATCCAGAAAAACAAACAAGGCAACTCAACTTATAATAAAATAGGTTGAATTGCCCAGACGGTCGGCTAAATGCAGTTCGCGTTTCCTTGTGGTTATCCACAAAATCCGTCAGTTACGCAAACCAACTATATCTTGTGATTAAATTATACATTTAGCACTATATTTTGTCAAGTAAAATTACTTGAGTATTGGAGTGTTATTTTTGTCGAATTTAACTATTTTTACTCTTGCGTGACGACAAGGGTCGTAAAGTGGTTCATCACAATAAGTTCCACATTTTTTGTCAAAATGTGAAAAAGGTCTTGCATGGTAAACGATTAACTGATTACCGTTTTCATCAACAACAAAACTATTATGACCCGGACCTGCCTCATCAACCAAATCGTTTGTCTGCAAAGCAGGTTTGCTGTCCTTTGTCCAGTTATTAACATCCATCAAATCTGCACTTCTGTCGGCAAAAACCTTGCCCATACAGTATTCTTCACCTGTGCCTGATGCAGAAAAGAAAACATATACTTTATCTTCAGTTTTAAGCACAGCAGGGCCTTCGTTTACTCTGTGACGGATTTTCTCCCAATCATATTCAGGCTTTGTTAAAAGAATTGGTTTGTTAATTAACTTCCAAGGCTCTTTAGGGTCAATCTCTGCCATAAAAAGTGATGAGTCACCAAGCTTTTCTGCCCAGACAAGATAATGCTTTCCATTATTCTCAAAATAGGTCATATCAAGTGAAAATTCTGTAAATGACCTGTCATCACCATCACAAGGCTTCATTTTACCCATTTCAACCCATTTGTCATTCATTGGATCTTGCCCTTCACACATAAGCACAAAAGGACGGATATTCCATATAGCCTCTTTTTCCCCTGCAGCAAAGAAAATATACCATTTCCCCATTATATAATGAATTTCAGGTGCCCATATATGCTTTGACATAACACCTTTATTATGAGCAGACCATATTGCGACTTCTTCTGCAGTTGCAAGACCAATTACAGTTTCACTTTTTCGCAAAACTATTCTGTCATAACCTGCATCCACATTCATAAATGCAGGATAACTTGCAGTAAAATAATAATTTTCATCAGGTCCTTTAGTAACATAAGGGTCTGCACGCTGAGGTATAAAAGGATTCGGATAATTCATATTTTTCTCCTTATAATTTCTTCATCAGAATTGTATTTTCTTTTACCTTTATGTAATTACCATTTCTGTCTTTTGCAACAATATCCTGTGACTTGTTTTTCACAACCATATCGAAGCCCATACGACTATACATTCTCATATTCTTTTCATTATCAGGATGAACACCTAAAGTGAGAAACTCAAATCCATTTTTCCTTGCTTCAGTTTCGACTACTCTTACTAATTTTGAGCCAATTTTATGACCTCTCAATTTAGGATGAACCCAAAGATTTGAAAAATGGCAAACAGTTTCACCATTAGCAAGGTCTTTATCATCTAAATTGGTAAAAAGAACAATTCTTCCCAATTTTTTATTAAGAACTACTATTGCAAATACACGACATTTTCCATCATTCAACATCTGTCGAAAAGAATCTCTTGCAAATTTCGCTACATTAGAGTGAATTACAGCTTTTTCACCATAATATTCTTTAACTTTCAAAAGAGCTGATATTATACTCATAACAATTCCTTATTTCATAATTACAGTCAGGATACTGTTTGATTTTACTATGAATTTATCTTTAAACTCACCATTGTAAATTTCGTTGAGATAATTCTCGTCAACTGACTGAATAATCTTCATTTGAGCAAAATCTCCGTCAATTGTAAAATCTCTTTCTTCCCCTTCATTTACAACAACAGTTACTATTTCACCATTCGGTATTAAGAATGAAAAGACATTAAAATCATTACTTTCGTTAGGGAAAAATCCATTGTCAAGACAAACTGAATTGACAGGAACAAATTTTGCGAAATGTGCAAATCCCCAATATCTTCTTGCAACATACCAATCTGAAAAGTCGTTTGTTGCTGTAATTGTAGCGTCAGAATAGTCGTTTCCGTCTTCTTTGATTGAAAACTGATTAACCGCAACCCAAGATGTCCAGCTTTCTGCACCTGCAAAGATTAAATCCTGACCTATAATTCGTGCAGTTATCAGTGCACCCTTAAAGTTTTTTGTATGACTCTTATTAGGTAACTCGCACCATTCACTCATATCGAAACGGAATTGTGGATATTTTTCAACAATTTCCTTTTTAAATTCAAGTCGCACATCTGGATTATTATCATCGTGGTATGAATGGTAAGCAAAAATATCCATTACTTTCATGATAGTTTCATCTTCTGCAATTGCTTTTATGTATTCAGGAGTAAGCCCCATCATTTCGCCACTTTCAGGACCATAAAGCTTAACATTCATTCCTCTTTTTATGATTTCTTCTGCAAAAATATGGTAAACTGCAACCAATTCTTCAGTTTCATAGTGACAGCCTTCCTGCCACACATAGCTTCCGCCCCACTTCCACTGTGGCTCATTTATTGGACTTACATATTTAACTGGAAATCCCATATCAATAAGTGCTTGAGTACAAGTCAGGAAATAGTCAGCAAATTTTCTGTAATTTGCCATTGGAAGATTACAGGTATGATACATAAGGCTACCTGATGCCTGACCTGTTGATGTGTGGGCATAATGAGGTGAGTTAGCAAAGGCAATAAGAGTATCGATGTTACCTTTATTAAGACATCGTTTCATCATACTTACAGCGGTTTTATCTGCAGTAAAATCATATTCGCCTTCCTGAGTTTCACGGTCATATTTATAAAAGCTTTCTGTCACTCTCCAAGGATTAGTTACACGACAGTTTTCAGGGTCCGTGCCACCACCGATGTTGTAACGATAAATATTAAGTCCAAGACCTGTATCACCATATAAAAGTTCTGCAATTTCTTCGGCAGCTTTTTCATCAGCACAATACTGACTCCACCAACAAGAAGATGTACCCCAACCTTTAAGTGTCTGTAATTTTTTTGTTTCCCTTAAATTTATTTTCATAATATCCCTACCTTATGAAAAGTCTTTTTTTGATTATATCAATTTCAAGGGATTATGTAAACAAAAAAATAAAACCACCGGATATTTCCGATGGTCTTTAATGGCTGGGGAATAGGGATTCGAACCCCAACAAACAGAGTCAGAGTCTGTCGTGCTACCGTTACACTATTCCCCAACGGCAAGAGAAATTATATATCAACGATTTGGAATTGTCAAGTGTTTTTTCGTAAAAATTAAAAATCTTTTGTAATATTTGTCACATTTTTTACGACAAGCTTTTCAGGACATTCATCAATAACATTATTTCTTATCGTAACATTATCGGTATCTTTTATATCGAAGCACGTTTTTTCACATTTTTTGAATATATTACCATCGATAGTGATGTTTTTATGCACAGCACCCTCATACTGAGTGTTTTCAGGTTTAATTAAAACTCCATTTTCACCACAATAGTCAAAAATATTATTTTTAATTGTCATATCAAGGCACATTCCACTTTCATACCAGTTATCTGCATCGTCAGAAAGCAGAATTCCACTCATTGTTGTGCTGTAAAAATGATTATTCTCAATATTCGTTTTACCACGAGTTGTAAGAAGCAGACCTCGTGTGATTATTCCGTCAATTTCATTGTTCACAAAATCGACTTCAGGACATGCTGTGACATTTTCAACAAATTCACCGATTACTGCATTCCAAGTATTGTCAAGAGTCAATTCAATATCATATTCATTCAGCATTGTTGATTTTATTACTTTTGCATTAGCCTTTGGGAGTAAAGTTTTTGGATGAATGAACTCAATTTCATCATCATCTTCAAAAGCGTTATATCCATGGGATTGTGGATGCATAAAACGAACTACTATTTTTTCATTATCCTTTTCCACAATCTTAAAATGAAAGCCATGGACATTCATACAATCATCACCTGCACCGCTGAATTTACTGTCCTTTACAGTAACTTTTCCACGACACATGCAAATCTGAATAAAATCGGCAACGGAACACATAACTCTGTCTTTTTCAGGTGTAAAATCCAGTTTATCAAGTGTAATATTTTCCGTGTTCTGTGCCACAAAAGCAAGAGAATAGTTGAAATGCTGTTTTACATTACAGAGTGTGATGTTTTTACTGTTCTGCACAAAAATTCCTGCATATTGACGACGGACATCGTAAAGATAATACTTATCACCGATTTTGAATTTGTTTGCAGAAAGGCAATACCCACGAATTTTTCTTTTTCCGATTTCTTTGATATAAAAAGCATCACACAAAGGATGACGCATACGTTGACAGAAATGTGGTCTGTCTGCTGGAAAATGAGCATTCCACCAGGATGTTTTTGACTGATCAGTCAACGCTCTCTTGTAATCGTGACCTACGAAATAGAATTTACCATTTTCTTTAACATATTCTGACTGTTCGTCAATTTCATAATCAACATAAAATGCACCTTTTCCAATTACTTTTAACTCGTGCATTTCAGGGTTGTCCGTATCAATGGTAAGATTCTGAATTTTTATATTTTCACAATCCGAAATTACAACATTTGTTGATTTTCCTTGAATTACGAATTTAGCATCATTACCCTCTATGATTACATTTTTTAATCCTGCAAGCCATATAGGTGCTCTGTTCAAATGTGGTGTTTCGTCACTTGAAAACTCATTGTCACCAACAGTATTTGTAATATAAAGTCTTTGTTCACGAAGTTTTGTTGCATCAATTAAATATATACCTTTCTGAAAGACAATAGTCTTTTCTTCCTCATCCTGTGAAATTGATAACAAAAACTTTTCAAGTGCTGTTTCACAGTATTCATAAGGCTTTACACCATAATCGAGAACATTGTATATATTCATAATTATTCTCCGTTCATTTCTTTTAATGTCATTTCGACACCATCAGCTATGGCTTTTGCGTATTTTTCGATATTATCGTCGTACTTTTTGTTGTCCTCTTTACTTGAAATAAATCCGATTTCAGCAAGTACAGACGGCATTTTCGTATGCCTGTTTATGTAGTAATTCATACTTTCACTGTCACGATAACCTATATATATCCCTCGATTTTTCATAACTCCAAGAACGTCAAAGCAATCAAGAATATTCTGGGCTAAAAGATTATCGTCAGTGGGATTTTGTGAATGCACCCACATTTCAACTCCTGTTGCATCCTTAGAGGTGCTTGAATTTCTGTGAATTGAAACAAATAGCGACGCTCTCGCCTTGTTTGCAGTTTTACATCTATCTTCAAGGGATACGTCGCTGTCATCATCACGAGTCATAACAACAGTATACCCTCTCTCCTCTAAAACATCTCTTACGAGAAGTGACAGTTTCAGGGTGTCATCTTTTTCATATCTGTTCCCTAAGGTTGCACCCGAACTGCTACCACCGTGACCCGGGTCAATACAAACAGTCTTTTTATCAGGAATAAAATTCAACTGTGTTAAATAATAGACGGTTTCATCTCCACCAACAACCACAAGCACAAAAACTATGCTTATAGCAAGTGCAAAGAGTGCAATTATCGGAAACAAAAAACTTTTTCTGTTGTTCTTTTTTACTCGTTTTTTATTCATATTATTAAAGATTTAAGAATTTTTCCTTTATTTCAGCTGCTCTGCCACATGTCATTCTGCCTTCAGGACAAGCACCTACAAAACAGCTTGGACCATAGAAATTAAATATTTCAGGTTCAACCTTACGGAGTTGACGAAGTGCATCAACAGCATATTCCTGGATTTCCCATTGTGCACGAGTACATGAACGAAGTCGCATAAAGAGAAGAAGCTGTCTTGCGTTCATAGTTGTTACAATATCAAGTGTATTACCGCTGAGCTGATAATATACCAAAAGTTCTTCCGGTACACCAAGATTTTTAAGTCTTTCATACTCTTTTGCCGTTTCAGAAAAAGCTTCTTTATACTTTTTAAGAAGTTCGGGTTTATCATTTAAAACAGGTGGAATAATAAAGCTCAATCTGTCAGTTTTAGTAAGTTCAGGAATCTGAATTGACTGGATTCTGTGACGGGCAAAGTGAGTAATGCAAGAAAGTGAAACATTATTAAAGCGGAAAGTATAATTTGCACATTCCAATGCTCTTGGACGTTTGCATTTCACAACTGCTTCAACAATTTTCTTTGTTGTGTCAACATCTTTGATAATATTTTCAATCTGTTCCGTAGAATAATTCTTATCTGCAATAAGTGCATTTCTTGCAACACATGTTGCAGCATCAGGAGTATATGCCAAAAGTTCAACAGGAGTTTCTGTATGCACAGGCTCAACATTTATGAAAGAAAGGTCAGGCACATCATTAACCTGCTTTTCAGGGTTAAAGCTTGACATAATACCAGGTGCTCGAGTCTTTGCCTGTTCATAAAGTTCAAGACCTAACTTCTTGATTTCAGGATTTTTTGCACCCCTGCCACAAATCATAGCAGTAAGCATATTAAGGAATTCTCGGCCATTTACTGAACAGAAGAAATTACTGTATAGACAATATGGCAATACAAAACGAGCATCCTCACGAAGGACACCGTTTTCACAAAGTTCATCGTAAAGTGAGAACATTTTACTCATATGCTCTTTGTATGATTTTTCAATTTCAGCATCATTAAATTCAGGCACATAAAATCCTGCATCGCTAAAGTTCACATATCGTCTTGACTTAACTGTATATGAGGCAAGTCTGAACTCGATAATAAACTGTTCAACAAAAGCAGTTACATTCTGAAACGCAAGTTGGAAATATGTATGCTCAACTGTACTTGTATGACCCGAAGCAGTAACCTTACCAATAAGATTTGAATTTTTCTCTTTATCCTGAGATTTATCCCATATTGAAAGTGCTGTACCCTCCTGAGTTGAAATTCTGCCACTTGCAGCGGTAACCTTTTCGTCAGTATCAGTCATACCAATGATAAGTGCAGTGCTTTTATTATAATCGTAAGCCATAAACATCCCTCTTTACAAGCTATAGTGAATAAATTGTAGCATAAAAAAGAATGGTATGCAATAATTGTTTTAAAATTGACAAATTGGAGATTTTTGGCAATGTTTATCAGTACCTGTTTTAGTCTCACTCTAACGAGGGAAACATAATAAAACCATTCCAACTTTTCGATAAATTATAATTTTATATGCATTATATATTGTATTATTAAAACTTTTTTGTTATAATGTATTTTGTATAATTATGAATAGTGGTGTATTATGTTATGAACAGAAAAATGATTGTAATTGAAGGTCTTGACGGAAGTGGAAAGTCAACTCAGGTTGACCTTTTAAAACAGAAATTACTCGATAATAATATCGAACTTCGTCAAATTAAACTTCCGGACTATGATAACAAATCAAGTACACTTGTAAAAATGTATCTCAATGGTGAATTCGGCAGTAATCCCGCTGATGTAAACATATATTCTGCATCCCTTTTCTATGCAATTGACAGATATGCAAGTTACAAAAATATCTGGGGTGACGATTACAACAATGGCACTCTTATTCTTGCTGACCGTTACACAACTTCAAATGCTGTACATCAGACCGTTAAACTTCCAAAGGAAGATTGGGACAAGTATCTTGAATGGCTTTTCCATACGGAATATGAAATGATGGAAATTCCAAAGCCTGATGCTGTTATTTACCTTGATATGGATGTGGATATTTCTCAACTACTTATGTCAAAAAGATATAATGGTGAAGAAACAAAAAAGGATGTTCACGAAGCGAATGTAGAGTATCTTAAATCTTGTCGTGAGGCTGCACTTTATACTGCAGAAAAATTTGGTTGGAATGTGGTTAAGTGTTACAACGGCGATGAGCCATTATCAATTGAAGAAATAGGAAATACTATCTACAATATCGTTAAGGAGATTATTTAATGAATTTCCACACACCTGCTTTAACAGACAAAGAATGGGTCGAAGAAGCATTTTTTAAGGGACAGACAGATTGTTGCGAATATTGTTTCGGTAACATTTATATGTGGTCTGATATTTATGACAACAGAATACTCAATGATAACGGAATTTTTGTATCTGCTGATTTTACCAATAAGCCTGTATTCTGCTATCCTATTGGTGACGGTGACAAAAAATCAACTATCAAAAAACTCATTGAATATTCAAAAAGCAATAATATTGAACTTGAATTTTTCGGAATGACTGAAAAGGACAAGGATGAATTGAATTTCCTTTTTCCTGACCAATTTCACATAGAAGAAGTAAGAAATTATTTTGATTATGTATATAAATCAGAGGATTTAGCAGATCTTGTAGGCAGAAAATACCACAGCAAGAAAAATCATATTTCCTTTTTTGAAAAAAACTTTGACTGGAATTATGAGCCTATAAATGAAAATAACATTCACCAATGTTTACTTCTCAATGACCATTGGGAAGGTCTCAATAAAGATAAAAATCCTGAAGAAATCAGTGAAGAATGTCTTGCCATCAGGAAAGCGTTAAAAGACTACTTCAAAGTTGGTTTTGAAGGTGGAATTCTTACAATTCAAGGTGAAATTGTGGCATTCACATTTGGTGAAAGACTTAACGGTAACACCTTCTGCACTCACGTTGAAAAAGCATATGGCAATATCCGTGGTGCTTATCAGATGATAAATCGTGAATTTGCACGACAGCTTAAAGACAGATATGAATTTATAAATCGTGAAGAAGATACGGGAAGCGAAGGACTTCGTCGTGCAAAACTTTCCTATCAGCCACATAAATTGGTTATTAAATATTCTGCAGTTTACAAGGGATAATTTATGATTGAATATGCAACAATTAAGGATAAAAAAGAGCTTTCAGGTCTTTGGCAGAGGACTTTTTCAGAAGATTCACGAATTATTGAATACTTTTTCAATACTGTTTTTGAAACTGTTGCAACTCCCGTTATAAAAATTGATGGTGAAATTGTTTCTTCATTATTTTTGCTTGATTGCGAAATTGGTAATTATAAAGGGAAATGCGTTTACTGTGCCATGACAAGATACAATCATCGTGGCAAGGGTTATATGAAAAAACTTCTTGATTTTTCTTATGATTACTGCAAAGAGAAAGGTTTTGATTTTCTTTTTCTTGTACCTGCTGAAAAGTCACTTTTCGATTATTATAAAACCTGTGGCTTTGAAAATTTCGGTATAAGCAGAGTTCATACTATAAATGATACCATTCCGCAAAGAAAAGAATTGCTGAAATATGACTACCGTATTGAATTTGACAATTCAGTTATAAAATATTGGGAAAATTCTTGCATAGTTTATGATGGTGAAGTTACCGACTTTGGACTTATCTTTCCTGATGATGAAACTGTTATCAGAAATGCAAATGGAAATTATGAAAACATTCCTGAAAAGTACAGAAAATCAGGTACAATTATAAACGGCAACATAAACTTTGGTGAGAAATACTCACCTGCTATGATAAAAACAGAAAATGAGAACCTTAAAAATATTAATTGTTATGTGGGAGTTACATTAGAGTAGGAGTAAAAAATATGATTTACGTTTTTTTAGCAAATGGATTTGAAGAAATTGAAGCATTAGCAGTTGTTGATGTGTTAAGACGAGCAGAGCTTGATGTTTTAACTGTTGGTATAGGTGAGGATTTTATTATCGGTTCACATCAGATTCCTGTTGCAGCTGATATTTATGAAAGGGATTTGATTCTTGACGATAAAATTGAAGCTATCGTGCTTCCTGGCGGCATGCCCGGCACATTAAATCTTGAAAAAAGTTCTGTTGTTCAAAAGGCAATTGATTGGGCAATGGAAAACAATAAATTAATCTGTGCGATTTGCGCCGCACCTTCAATCTTAGGTCACAAGGGACTCTTAGATGGTAAGAAAACAACTTGCTTCCCGGGATTTGAAGAAGAACTTTTCGGCGCAGAAGTTTCAAAAGAATTTGTAGTTAAAGATGGAAACTTTATAACTGCAAAAGGTATGGGCAGTGCAATTGAATTTGGTTTACAGATTGCAGAAGTCCTTACAAATCCACTTGAAGTAAAGAAAATTCGTGCGTCATTACAAATTTACAATGGATAAAAAGCAGATAAGAAAAGCACTTATTAAAAAGCGAAAAGGCATACCCAAGAATAAAAGAGCAATATATGACAAGGAAATCAGCGAAGAAATAATTAAAAGTGATTATTTCAAAAATGCTATGCAGGTTCTTGTTTTTGCTTCATTTGATGACGAATTTGACACGCAGTTAATAATCGAGCATTGCAGACTTGAGAATAAAAGTGTATTTTATCCGCTATGCCTTGACAACTGTGGAAATATGAAGTTTTACAAGGTTGATTCTTCAAATGACTTACGAACAGGAATGTATAATATCCCTGAACCTAAATCACATTGTGAAGAATACAAGCATAAAGAAAACGACCTTGTTATAGTACCTTGCCTTTCCGTTGATAAGGAAAAATACAGAATCGGATACGGTAAAGGGTATTATGATAGATTTTTAAAGGAATTTAACGGCGTAAGTATTTGTCCTTGTTACAGAGAAATGCTCTCGGACAAATTGCCGACCGATGAATATGACATTAAAATAAATGTCCTCGTATCAAATAAGGAGGTAAAAATATGAATAATCCTCGTGACGGTTTTTCCAAGAACTCTTATGACGACCTTTTGGAGGCATATGCCGGTGAATCATTACCAAGCAAACCTGTAAAAGAACGTAAAACAGTTGAAGAAGAAAAGCCAAATACATCACCTCGCAAGGAAAGTGAGCATACACAAGCCCGAAAAGAGCATCCTTCCTACAATCCGTATAGTGACAATCTTTCATATGACATTGACCTTGTAAAGAAATTCGAAAAACCCGAACCAAAAACTCCTGTTACAAAAGCACCTGTGGAGTCACCTCGTGACAAAGGCAAGTTTGTTGTAAATATTGACTACGCTAAAAATATTGCAATTGGTGTTGCATACAAGGTTAAAACAGTAGCCGAAAATGCAAAGGCACAGGCAAAAAAGGTTGATGAACCTGATTTAGAAACACCTGAAAACAAGCCGAAACAAAAAATGGACTTCAATCATTTGCTCGGTTATATAATTAACACATTTGAGGAAAACAGAAAGCAATTTATTGCTTTTGGTTGTTGCATTCTTATTTCCTTTTTCCTTGCAGGTATTGCAATCAGTTGTGTCAACGATGTTCTTGCAATAAACCGTGATGGTGAAGAAACAATTGAAGTTGTTCTCCCTGATAATGCCGATACAGCAGAAGCTATTAAGGTTCTTGATAAAGCAGGACTTATTAAAAATAGTGTTTTCTGTAATATATTTGCTAAATTTATGGGATTTACTGACGAGAACTATTTATCAGGAATTTACTATTTTACCGATGATATGGGTGTTGAGAAAATGCTGACACGATTTAAGACGAGCAGCACAAGAGGCACTGTTATCAGCATTACAATTCCTGAAGGCTATACTGTTGACCAGATTTTCCAAAGGCTTGAGAAAAACAACATCTGTACGGCAGATTCTCTCTATAAGGTCCTTAAAACAGTTGATTTTGGTAACGAATATGACTTTATTGCAAAATTAGATGATGCTGATGACAGATATTGTGTGCTTGAAGGCTATCTTTTTCCTGCAACATATGAATTTGAACAAGGCTCTGAGCCTGCAACCGTTATCAGAAAATTCCTTGATGCTTTCAAAAGTCGTTGGACAGAAGAATATGCAGCAAAGGCAACCGAGCTTGGAATGAGTGTTGATGAAATAATCACTCTCGCTTCAATTGTCGAAAAAGAAGGAAAGAACAACGAACAATTCCTTCAGATTTCTTCTGTTCTTCACAACAGACTTAATCGTTCAGGTGTTTACCCTACACTCGATTGTAACTCCACAAACGATTATGTTGAAAATACCATTTCAAAACGAGTATTACCAAACGAATTAAAGAAATTTGTGGTTTCATACAACACATATGAAACTGCAGGATTAACTCCAAGTGCTATCTGCAATCCCGGACTTGATGCTATTGAGGCAGCACTCTTCCCTAAAAACACACAGAATTATTTCTTCAGACACGACAAAAATGGTAAAATCTATCTGGCAGAAACACTCGAACAGCATAATGCCAATGGTAGAGAAGTAAGTAAAGTTAATGCAAAGAAGTGATATAATAAAATGATTATGCCTGAATTATTAGCACCTGCAGGTGACAGAGAACGACTCGAAGCTGCTTTAATGTATGGTGCAGATGCAGTATATCTTGGTGGTGACGCTTTCGGTATGCGTGCTGCACCACAGAATTTTAATTTTGAACAATTAAAGGAAGCGGTTGACCTTTGCCACGATAAAGGCGTTAAGGTCTATCTTACCTGCAACACATTAGCAAGAAATGACGAAATATTAAAGTTGCCTGAATATCTTGAAAGATGGGCAGACATAGGTGTTGATGCGTTTATCGTTGCCGATATTGGTGTAATGTCACTTTGTAAGAAGTATGCTCCGAATGTACCTATCCATATTTCAACTCAGGCTGGTATTGTAAACCATGTTACTGCAAACGAATTTTATAATATGGGTGCTTCTCGTGTTGTTACTGCACGTGAATTATCAATAACTGAAATCGCTGAAATCAGAGCAAAAGTACCGAAGGAACTTGAGATTGAATGTTTTGTTCATGGTGCTATGTGTGTATCATTTTCAGGCAGATGCTTACTCTCAAACTATCTTGTGAATCGTGATGCTAACCGTGGTGAATGTGCGCAACCTTGCCGTTGGGAATATGCCATTATGGAAATTAAGCGTGACGGTATGTACTTCCCTATCCAGGACTCAAGAGAAGGCACATATATTCTCAATTCAAAAGATATGTGTATGATTGAGCATATTCCTGAAATGGTAAAAGCGGGTATCAGCAGTTTTAAAATCGAAGGTCGAGCAAAATCTGCTTATTATGCAGCAGTTGTTACTAATGCTTATCGTGTTGCTATTGACGAATATCTTAAAAACCCAACTGACGATTTCAAGCCATCTCAATGGGTTATTGACGAGGTTTACAAGGTAAGTTATCGTGATTATTGTACAGGATTTTATTTCAATGCACCTAACGAAGATGCAAACATCAGTTTTGAAGGTGGATACAAACGCCACTATGATGTTATGGCAGAAGTTAAAGAGTGCAAGGATGGATATATTATTGCTGAGCAAAGAAATAAATTCTCTCGCGGTGATATACTCGATGCACTTCAGCCATCAACTGAACCTGTTGTATTTACAGCAGAAGAGCTTTTTGATGGTAATGACAATGAAATCGAATCAGCACCACATCCGATGATGACGGTAAAAATCAAAAGTGATTTAGTATTTCCAAAAGGAACACTTTTAAGAAAAGAGAAATAATAATTGCGGGTCGTCGAGGACGCCGACCCCTACGAAAAATGGGGTTATTTTATGAGATTAAAAATACTATTGGGGATTTGTTACTTATTATTTTTCATCTTTGTGCCACTTTATGACAAAGCATATTGGCCTGAACCTACAAAAAAATCACTCACATTCAAAATGATTGCTGCGACATCTTTTGTTGCAATCGGAGTACTGGGAATGTTTATAACCGACAACTTATCTCAATATGCAAAGCTTATGATTATCGGTTTAGCTTTGGGTTGGTTTGGCGACTTGTTTATGCACATCCCCCATCCACCAGGAAATCCACGAATGTCTGTGGTTTATATTGGTGCTGCAGGATTTTTAGTGGGACATATCTTTTATGTTATGGCTTTTGTGAAATCTACGGCCAAATTAGTAAATGAGTATAAATTCCTTACAACTCCTGAAATTATCGCTTTTTTTGTAATTTTCATCACCTTTGCGATAATGCTTGAACCTGTTTTCAAGTTTAAATTTATCAATAAATTCATGCAGATAGCATTGTATATTTACAGCATTTTCCTTATTATAATGCTTATTAAAGCATGTAAATTCGGTATTACATATTTTATAAGCAATTCAGAAAACGGACTTTACGGTATGCTTATTCTTTTAGTTGGTGGCATATTATTCTTCATTTCGGACTTAACTCTTGGAATAAGACTTTTAGGTGGTGGAAAAGGCAATAAGACTGTTAAAACAATCAGTCTTTATACTTATTTTATTGCACAATTGTTTTTATCAACATCAATTTCATTTATCAGAATATAAGAAGGCGAACACATAATGAGACCAAGGAAAATAAGAAATCTTACATCAAGAAGAGAAAACTGCACAGATTTGAGAATTCCATATACATTGGAATCTTTTGATTTCCGTACAAATGATGAAAACGAAAGCTTCTTTGATTTAGAAGAAATTTTCGGTAGAAGTGCTCCTGTTGTTATGGAAATAGGTTGTGGTAAGGGACAGTTTATATGTGAATACGCAAAGCGTAATCCTGACAAAAATATTATTGCAATAGAATGTGTACCCACTGTTTTAGTTGAGGCATGTGAATTAATCAAACGAGAAAACATTTCAAACATCCGTTTTCTTGAGATGAAAGCAGAGTATCTTCCGCTATTTATGAAGGAAAAATCTGTTTGTGAAATCTATCTTAATTTCAGCACACCTTATCCAAAATCCCGTCACGAAAGCCACCGACTTACAAGCAAATTGTTTTTGGATATTTATAAAAAACTTCTTTGTGATAATGGATTTATTGCACAGAAAACTGACAGTCAATGTTTCTTTGAGTATTCACTTGAAAGTTTTTCACAAAACGGTTTTGTTCTTTTTGAAATTTCACTTGATTTACACAACAGTAATTTTGAAGGAAATATTGTTACAGAATATGAACAGAAATTTGTAAATCAAGGGCTTCCAATTTACAGACTTGTGGCAAAAATGAAATAAAAATAGTAAAATTAAACAACAGACCGTTTATTTTTTCGTGAAATAAGCGGTCTTTTTTGTTTTGCAATTATATGATATAATTGTATATATTATAAAAAGGTGGGATTTTATGAGTAGTTCGACTACAACAAATACCGAGCAAAAGCACGTTGGCAAAAGTGAATTTATTCTGTATTTAATGGGTGTATTCTTCTACACTACAATGACAGGTATGGTTGGCGGTAACCGAAATGCATATCTTGTTAATGTTTTAAGACTTCCTGAAGAACAGACATCTCTCTTCAATCTTTTGACAGCTGTTATTCCATTTGTTCTTAACTTCTTTATCGTTATGTATATTGACGGCAGACGAATGGGCAAAGGTGGTAAATTCAGACCAATTGCAATGCTTGTAGCAATTCCTATGGCAATTGTTATGATGCTTTCATTCTGGGCACCACCGGGACTTTCAGGCACAATACTCTTTATTTATATTATCACTCTCGCAGTATTATGGAGTGTGTTCGGCACATTCGGCAATTCAATCAATATGGTTGCCAATGTTATGACTCCAAATCTTAAAGAGCGTGACCAAGTACTTTCATTCCGTTCGATTTCTTCTGCTGTCGGTAATTCTGCTCCTGTTGTTATTGTTCTTGTTGTGGGTCTTATCTGGAGCAAGGATAATCCTGAACTTATTGAGGCTGTTACAGGAACAAGTATCCGAAGCGTTGAAGGTCTTCAGTACATAATTTCAGCAGCCCTTTGCGGTGTTGTCGGTATTATCACAGTTCTTCTTGGTATGAAAGTTGTTCGCGAAAGAACAGTCTATACTGCTGAAAAGAAAAATCCTCTTTTAGGCTTTAAGGATATTGTTACAAATAAATATGCTTGGACAATCATTATTTCTGAATTCTTAAAGAGTTTCCGTGGTATTTCAACATATATGGAAGCATTTATGGCAGCTGCAGTTCTTGGGGATATTTCAAAGAAGATTCTCTTCGTTCTTCCTGTTGGTATCGGTACGGCAGTCGGTATGCTTGTAATCAACTTCTTACTTAAGAAATTTGATGCCCGTCAGCTTTACATTGCAAGTGGTATTTATTCACTCTGTGCTAACTGTATTGCGTTTGGTGTTGGTTATGCATATTTCACAACAGGCAACAGCATTTTACAGGTTGTATTTATCGTATTCTTATTCCTTATCGGTCTTCAGTTCGGTGCTTCAAATCTCCTGCCTTCTATGTTCCAGGCTGATGTACTTGAAACAATCGAGCTTAAAACAGGTAAACGACTTGACGCATCTTTCCCATTTGTCATTGGTATCGGTACACTTATAAGTGGTACAATCGCAAGTACAGTAGCACCACTTCTCCTCTATGGCGATGGTTCAATTATCGGTTACATTCAACCAACAGACCTTGTTCCTAACCCTGTTCAAAGCCTTGATACAAAAGTCACACTACTCTTCTTCTACACAATTATGCATGGCTTTATGATGTTCCTTGCAGGTGTACCATTCTTCTTCTACAAACTTACAGGAAAAACAAAGGAAGACTACCACAATGCACTTTTAGAGAAACGTGCTGAAATGTCAGAAAAGGAATAATTTAATAAAGTTTATAAAATGCACTTATCAGAATTCTGACAAGTGCATTTTATTTTGAATTAATAAAAAAATTGCACAAACTTTTAAAGATTTTTTGTTTACTTACACACTTTCCATTATCATTTGTTACTATTATTAGGCTTCATATTTGTATAATTTTCACAAAATCTCACTTTTTAATAAAAAATTATTACACACCCTGCAAATATTTTAATTAACAATTTATTTGTGCAACATTCACAAATATTTAATAATTTTATTGTGCAAAAATACTTGACTTTTTGTTTTTCTTCTGTTATTATATATACACAACGAAAGCGGAGAATAAATAAAGCTCAGTTGATCGTTCACAATTTCTGTACGGCGGGTTTTCCAATCCCCAATAAATTTTCCCTTTCCTTTTTCATAAAGTATAACACCAATCCCTATTTCCCGTTGTACAGAAATTTTTTATATATAGACTTCAGATTGTGAAGTCGTTAACTTAGGTTTTTTCATAATAATTTTTCTCATAAAAAAAGATGGCTGTCAATTAATTTGGCAGTCATCTTTTTTATTCTATTCAAAAAGAATTCCCTGCTGAAAATCTCAACAGGGAATTTTATTTTCTATTATACCTTCTTCATATCAACAAGGTCAATAACACCAACGGGGCAAACCTCGTGACATTTACCGCAACCGATGCACTTGTGATAGTCAACATGTGCAACAAAGTTTTCAACCTTTACGGCATCATATTCACAAGTCTTAACACATTTCATACAGCCAATACAACCTGCAGTACATTCTTTTCTTGTAATCGCACCTTTATTATGGTTCTTGCAAAGTACAGCAGCAGTAATACGATGGAGTGGCATCATTTCAATAAGTCCTTTCGGACAAGTATTCACGCACATTTTACATGCACGGCATTCAACCGGATTGATTCTGGCAACACCATTGCAAATATGGATTGCATTATACGGACAAGCAGCAACACAGTCGCCAAGTCCAAGACAACCATACACACATTCTTTTGGTCCGTTATAAAGCTGTGAAGCCATTACACAACTATCAACACCCTGATATTCATATTTGCGCTTTGCAATTTCATTATGGCCCATACAAAGCACAACAGCAGCCTCAGGCATAACCTCACCTGCTTCAAGCCCTAAAAGAGCAGCGATATCCTTTGACACCGCATTACCACCAGGTGAACAAAGGGCTGTATTATCAGTTTCACCTTTTGCAAGTGCAGCAGCATAACCATCACAACCCGAGAAACCACACGCACCACAGTTAGCGCCAGGCAGACACTCGCGTACAGCCTCTGCCTTTTCATCCTTTGGCACAGCAAAAACGATTGATGCGACAGCAAGTCCAAGTCCGAGAACAAGACCGATTACAGCCACAATTAAAACAGCAGTTAAAATATCCATCTTATTCCCTCCTTAGTTGAAAATGTTTTCAACAAGTCCTGTGAAACCTAAAAATGACATTGACACAAGAGATGCTGAAACAAGAGTAATTGGAAGTCCCTGTAAACTCTTTGGAATATCTGCACCCTCAAGTCTTTCACGGACACCGGCAAACATAATCATAGCCACCATAAAGCCTAAACCTGCGCCAAGAGATGATACAATTGATTCCCAGAAAGTATATCCTTCTTCAATATTAAGAAGAACAACACCGAGAACAGCACAGTTTGTTGTGATAAGTGGAAGATAAATTCCCAATGAATTGTAAAGAGCTACCATATACTTTTTAAGAATAACCTCAACAAGCTGAACAAGGGCAGCAATAACAAGAATAAATACAATTGTCTGTAAATATTCCATATCGTTATTCACAAGCAATGTATTAATTGGGAATGTAACAGCAGTTGAAAGCACCATAACAAAAATAACAGCAGCGCTCATGCCAACTGCGGTATTGACCTTTTTAGAAACTCCAAGGAATGGACAAATACCAAGGAATTTTGAAAGGATAAAGTTGTCAGTTAAAATTCCTGTAAGAAGAATTGCTAAAAACACTTTAATCATTTTGTATCCTCCTTACATGCATCTTTTGAGCCAACAAGTGTACAGGTTGATGCCATCGGACAAGCCGAACATCCTTTAAGCTCTGCTTTTTGCTTTCCGTTACTTTCTGCAACTTTATTTGCAAGGGCAATGAGAATACCAAATACAAAGAAACCACCAGGAGCTAAAACAAATATTGTCATTGGTGGGATAGCTTCAGGAAAAACAGTAAATCCTGCAATTGAACCTGCACCTATAAATTCACGGATACCTGCCATAAGTAAGAGTGCTGCAGTAAATCCCACGCCCATACCTAAACCATCAACCGCTGAATAAAGGACTGTATTTTTACTTGCAAATGCTTCGGCACGACCAAGAATAATGCAGTTAACAACGATAAGTGGAAGATAAACGCCAAGCATCTCGTCAATCTGTGGCAGAAAGGCTTTTACAAGCATCTGAACAATTGAAACGAACCCTGCAATAATAACAACATATGCCGGAATACGGACTTTTGACGGAATAACTTTTCTCAATGCCGAAATAACGATATTTGAGCAAACGAGAACAACTGTGGCTGCCAGTCCCATACCAATTGCACTTTCAACAGATGTTGATGTTGCAAGTGTAGGACAAGTACCAAGCACAAGTCTTAAAACGGGATTTTCTTTAATAAGACCTTTAGAAAATTCCTTTACAATTGAATTCTTTTCTGCCATCAGTTATTCACCTCCTCAAAAAGGTCCAATGCAATATTAACTGCATCTGTAACCGCCTTTGATGTAATTGTAGCACCGGTAAGTGCCTGAATTTCATTATCGGCAGGATTATTTTTACTAAGACCGATTCTATCACTCTTACCTACGAATTGTGATTTAAAATCATCAGAATCCGCATTCATACCAAGACCAGCAGTTTCAGAAATTGAAAGAAAATCCATTCCCGAAATTGTGCCGTCAGCCTTCACACCAACCATTGTTACGATATCTCCACCATAACCTTTTGCTGATGTTGTAAAAACATAACCTGCGATTTTACTATCCTTGTCATAGCCTTCAAAATAGGAGTATGTAACACCATTTAAATCAACTGTTTTTTCATCTGAAAAACTTTCTGCTACTGAGAGGACTGCACCCTTTGTTTTATTTGCTGTTTCAATCTGTAACTGTGCGATTTTTGGTTTAGTGACGGAATTTGTTACCGCCAATAAAAGCGTTACAATTGTACAGATAAGAAAGAGTGAAACTGTTGGAATGAGAATTTCTTTTAAATCGAACTTCTTCATTTTGCTTCAGCCTCCTTCTTTTTCTTTTTTTCCTTGACTTCACCAAAAGGTCTTGCCGTTGTAATATGCTCAATATGAGGAACAAGGATATTCATAATAATGATTGAGAACGATACACCTTCAGGTAATGAACCAAAGATACGAATTAATGAAGTAAGAATACCACAACCGATTGCATAAATGATTTTACCCTTAAATGAAACAGGAGATGTTGTATAGTCAGTTGCCATGAATACAGCACCAAGAACAAGACCACCTGCCATTACCTGATATGCCACAAATGTGAAATCACCTTTACCTGCTATAAGCATTGCAACAGCAACTGTTCCAACATAAACAAGAGGAATCACTGGTGAAATAACCTTACGGATTACAAGGTAAACAAAGCCGATAATCAATGCGATAACACAAACCTCACCAAGACAACCACCTTTTACACCAAGGAACATATCAAGAAGTGAAGGAAGTCCTGCTGTATCAATCGCAGTTCCAATATTCTCAGCTGAATAAACCGATGTCATCTGTGCAAGTGGTGTTGCAGTTGTAACTGCATCCACTCCACCTTTATGAGAAAATGGTGCTACAAAATTACCGATTTGCGAAGGATACGATGCCATAAGAACAATTCTACCAATTAAGGCAGGGTTAACAAAGTTATTACCGATACCGCCAAAGAATTGTTTTGCAATTACAATTGCAATAAATGCACCGATAATCACCATCCAGTATGGCATTGTTGAAGGAAGATTGAATGCTAAAAGCATACCTGTTACAACTGCACTCAAGTCACTTATTGTATTATGTCTCTTCATAACCTTTCGTGATAGATACTCAAAAACCACACAGGAAATTACCGAAACTGATGTAAGTACAAAGGAACGATAACCAAAAAGGATTACCGATGCCACAAGAGCAGGAATCATTGCGATTATAACATCAAGCATAATCATTGTAGTTGTTGTCCTTGAGCGGAAATGTGGCGATGCACTGACAACAAGTTTTTTTGTTATTTCGCTCATTTTTTTGCTTCCTCCTCTCTGATTTTTGCCTTTGCAAGTCTCATATGCTGAACTAAAGGCTTACCTGCAGGGCAACTATATGCACAAGAGCCACACTCCATACATACCATCGCACCTGAATGTTTAAGTTTCGGAATATCACCGATTTTTGTAAACTTCTCAATATTTGTTGGAACAAGATTAAGTGGACACGCTGCTGCACAACGACCGCAACGGATACAATCAGTTTCCTTTTTAATGCTCAGGTCACCTTTCTTGAAAGCCAACAAAGCGTTATTGCCTTTAAGTATAGGATAATTGATATTTGTAATTGCAGAACCCATCATAGGACCACCACAAACAATCTTTTCAGGGTCTTCAGTAAATCCACCACAATAATCAACTATGTAATCCATCATTGTACCAATCGGCACACGGACATTTTTAGGTGTTTTGATTGCAGAACCGTCAATTGTCATACTACGGCTTACAAGTGGTTTACCCGTTGCAACATAACGACCAATAAATGCGATACTTGCAACGTTCATTACAACGCAACCAACATCAGACGGCAATTTTCCCGGTGGCATCTTTCTGCCTGTTGCAGACTGAATAATCATTTTTTCAGCGCCTTGAGGATATTGTGATTTAAGTGCCATAACCTTGACCTTTTCGCCCTCAACAGCACTGTCGGCAATTTCCTTTAATATCTGAAGTGCGATTGGTTTATTATCCTCAACGGCAATGATAACATTATCAATACGAAGATATTTACTGACAGCATTAACACCACGCATAATATTAACACTATTTTCAACACACTCACGATAGTCAACTGTGATATATGGCTCACATTCAGCAGCATTGATAATAAGAGTATCAATTTTTGCCTCCTGTGGAAGATTAAGCTTTACATGAGCAGGGAACCCTGCACCGCCAAGTCCCACAAGACCTGATTTACGTACTGCTGCAACAAGGCTTTTCGCATCTGTTACAACGGGTGGTGTAAATTCGTCAGGTGCCATAAGTCCGTCACTCTCAATGATAACCGCTTTTGATGTAACACCTGTTGAAAGCTTGATATCCTTAATTTCGGTAACTGTACCCGAAATTGAAGCATAAACAGGTGCACTGATATATGCATCACTATCACCTATAAGCTGACCGAGTTTAACGTAATCCCCTACTTTTACCACAGGAGTACATTCTGCACCTATACCCTGTCTCATAGCAATCTGAACAAAGGGGGGAGTCGGAATTCTTATAACTCGCATTCCTGCTGTGTTTTTGTGATGAGCGATACTTACGCCACCACGACCTTTTTTGACTGCTTTAAGTAACCCTTCTACTTTTATTTTTAAAGGTCTCACTTTTTCATCTCCTTTAAATTAACCATTTTAGTAAAATACGGCATTGATATTTTAAATATTGTACCGGTTAATATTCCTGTAAATACTGATGCAACAAGTAGCACGGGAGCATATCCCATTATTGCAGTAGTCTGCACCAGAAAAAAAGAAACCAAAAGTTGTCCTGCATTGTGACAAAGTGCTGACAAAACACCGATTCCCATAAGTCCGAAACCTTTGTTCTTTCGGAAAGCAAAAATCATACACAACGCACTGAGCATTCCACCCATAAGGCTCATACAAAAGGCTGTAAAGCCTCTTGTTATAAAAACAAATGCAGATTTCGCAAAAACTACAAGTAATGTTTCACCAACACTCAATTGTGACGCCGAAAACATTACGGGTATATTTGAAAGTCCTAATTTACTGCCCGGTGGCATAAAATACGCTGTTGGCAAAAGACTTTCCACAAACGACAATACGACTGCCAACGCTGTCATAAGTGAAGTGAATGTTATTCTTTTGATTTTTTCGTTTCTCATTCACTCACCCTGTCATAGCATCAGGCAAATTGCCTTTTTCATCGTCAATTTTTATTGCAACTCTGTTTGGTGCACAAATAATACTCTCTCCTGATTTTGAGATTTTTCCACTTCTGATGCAAACCTTATCGGGACAAACAGAATCTTTTACATATATTTCACCATTTTCACAACAGACGGAGACTCCATTGATTTCTTTCTGAAAACTCTCATCAAGCGAAATGGTTTCTTGTGTCTTACCATCAACTATTATGGTTGCACTTTTACCTTTATCGGCAGAATTAATAAAAATTACTCCTATAATACCTGTGATAAGTACGAAAAATAGTAATATTAAATCTTTTTTAGTTATAAGTTTTTTCATTCAATCACCGAAACTGAAAAACTATCGTTATTTATTGTAAGTTTATCTTCCAAATCTTTTGAAATTAAAACTGATTTATCTTTTTTTACAATAATCACTCCTGCTTTAAATTCTTCAGCAATTACAAAGCCTTTTTCAATGCCTTCTATAAAAATTGCAGTTGAAAGAAAATCGCTTAATGTTCCATTGTCTGTAACAACCGTTACAGATGTTATATCGTTTTGTACAGGTTTACCTGTTTTTGCATCAAAGATATGAGAATATCTCGCACCGTCTTTTTCAAAGAATTTTTCATAATCACCTGATGTTGAAACAAAACAATCAGTAACATTCAGAACAGCAAAATATTCGTTCTGACCACCGAATGGATTACGAACACCGATTTTATAAGTCTTGTTGCCTATTGCACCAACTGAACCGCCCACAATCACAAGTGCATTTTCAACATCTTGTTTTTTCAGATACTCAATTGCTTCGTCACAAGCTGTGCCCTTGCCCAATGCACCAAAATCCAGAATGCCGTTGTTTAATGAAATTATATTGCTATCAATTTTCAAGGATGTTTTATTAAGATTTTCAAGAGTTTTAGCTATCTCATCATCTGTTGGAACATATCCGTCATTTTCGACTTTCCAAAGACTTTTCATTTCGCCACAAAAAAGTGTAAACGAATCACTTTTGTCTGCAAGCATAGAACATTCAAGAAGATAATCACCAAACCACTTGTCAGCAATTATAGTCCTTTCTCTGTTCAGTACAGAAACTGCAGATGTTGAAATATTATGCGAAAGATATGCTCTGTCGATAAAACTTATTCGTTCAAAAGCCATTGAGCATAAATCCTCACCATTTCGTTCACCATACACCTTTATAGTGACGGGACTACCCATGGCAAAATTGTTTGTTACCGCATCCTTTGTAAAACTGTCAAAAAGTGAAACTGTAAAAATCACAATAACCAAAATCACTGCTACTATTATCATCAGATTCTTACTTTTTTTCACCATTTCACCACCTAATATCCATACCATAATATAATACTATATTTTTTTGCTTTATTCAATTGGTAAAAATATTGAAATAATGGCAGATAAATGATACAAAATGACTATAAAAACATAATATTTAAGTGTGAATTTTTTAACAAATAAAATTGTTGCAACACAAAGTCAAATTGGAGGTTATCAGGATGTATTTCGCAGAGGGACGCCGACCTTACGCACCAATATATCTACAAATTATAATTTGTATGTTTTTAAGAATAAATTTAACAGTTGATTTTTTGATTTGTAATGATACAATAATATCATTGGAGTGATTATTATGAATTACAAATTCAGTTTTCATATGCCGGTAAATATTCTTGGTGGCAAAAACACATTACAAAACAATAAAAACATCTTTTTAACATTAGGCAAAAAGTGCCTTATTGTAACAGGCAAGACGTCTGCAAAAAAATCAGGTGCTCTTGATGAATTAATTTCTGTTTTTGACGAGTTGAACATTGAGTATTCAATCTTTGATGAAATTGAAGAAAATCCGCTCGCATCAACATGTTGTGATGGTGGTAAGGTTGCAAGGAGGTTCGGCGCTGATTTTGTTGTGGGTATCGGTGGTGGCTCACCTCTCGATGCATCAAAAGCAGTTTGCGTTTATGCAACAAATCCTCACATTAAAAACGACGGAATTTATACTGAAAATGTTGAGAATGAGCCTTTACCACTTGTTGTAATCGGCACAACATCAGGTACGGGCAGTGAAGTTTCTGGCGTTTCTGTTCTTACTCGTGAAAACGGCAGAAAGCAAAGTATAAGTGGTAAAAACTATTATGCAAAGTATGCTATTGCAGATGCGAAATATACATATTCTGTACCATACAGAACAACTGTATCAACCGCGCTCGATGCTCTTGCTCACGCTATTGAATCAATGTTTTCATCTCGTGCAGATTTTCTCACAGAGCAATTTGCACTCCTTTCTATTAAAATGATTTACCCGATTCTTGAAAAGCTTAGCACGAGCAATGAACTGCCAACAGAAAATGACCGTGATACTCTTTATTACGCATCTCTTTATGCAGGTTTTGCACTTAATAAAGGTGGTACAGGCTTCCCGCACGGAATGGGTTATGCATTGACAGAAGATTATAATGTGCCACACGGAGTTGCATGTGCTGTTTTTCTTCCACAATATTTACAGGAAGCTGAAAAAGCAGATCCTTACCTTTTTAATCAGGTTTTAGCTGCTACGAACAGTAACAAAGGAACTGTATGCAATCTTATTGCCAATTTGTGTGATCTGCATTTATCTATTCCTGATGACAAGATTCAGGAATATGTTGTCCGTTGGGAATCACTTAAAAACTTTAAAAACTCCCCTACTGACTTTAACAATAATGATGCAGGGAAACTAGTAAAATCTCTATTCACGTAATGTTTAGTTATTTTTTATCTAAATGCTTTTTGAAATAAAAATTCTCTGTATTCCACATATTATCGTCGTGAATTTGTTTATTGTAAACAAAAACACGGCGATTATTTTAATTTTCCAATAGTTGAATAGATTTTTTTTAACTGCCGTTTAGATGTTTTTCTACTATTAGATGTTTTTTAACTATTTTATCTGTTTTAATTTTCCAAAAATTGTTGACATAGCAAAAATTGGTGTTATAATTGTATATGAACTATTGTCTGTTATTGAGACAGACAAAAATTACTTCTAAAAATGGAGGAGAAAAATTATGGCAGACACAAGATTCGCAATCACACATTATCATGATGCTGCTCAGATTAACAGACAGCTTGACGAACTTATCAGCAAACCAATTTATTCAATTAAACCTGATGTTCTCAAGACTTACGAAGAAGAGTACTATGATAAAAAGTGTGCTAAATCAAAGGAAATGATTGCTGAAGCAAAGACTATCATCCCTGGTGGTGTTCAGCACAACCTTGCTTTCAACTATCCATTCCCACTTGTTTTCACAAAGGCTGAAGGCGCTTACCTTTATGACGTTGACGGAAACAAATACTTTGACTTCCTTCAGGCTGGTGGACCTACAGTTCTCGGTTCAAATCCTAAGGTTGTTCGTGACCAGGTTATCGATCTTCTTAACACATGTGGTCCTTCAACTGGTCTTTTCCACGAATTTGAATACAAACTTGCAAAGAAAATCTCTGACTCAGTTGAATCAGTTGATATGTTCCGTATGCAGGGTTCAGGTACAGAAGCTTGTATGACAGCTGTTCGTGTTGCTCGTCTTGCAACAGGTAAGAAGAACATCCTTAAAATGGGTGGTGCTTACCACGGTTGGTCAGACCAGCTCGGTTATGGTATCCGTGTTCCCGGTTCTAAATTCACACAGGCAAGTGGTGTTCCACTTTACCTCTTCAAGCATACACAGGAATTCTTCCCTGGTGACCTTGAAGACCTTGAAAGAAAACTTTGGCTCAACCAGTTCAATGGTGGTACAGCCGCTGTATTCATTGAACCAATCGGTCCTGAAAGTGGTACAACTCCAGTTGATTACGAATTCAACAAGGGTGTTGAAAGACTTTGCCGTAAGTATGGCGCACTTCTCGTATTTGATGAAGTTGTTACAGGTTTCCGTATCGGTATGGCTGGTGCTCAGGGCTTCTTCGGCGTATCTCCTGACCTTACAATCTTCGGTAAGGTTATCGCTGGTGGATATCCTGGTGCAGGTGGTGTCGGTGGTAAGAAGCAGTACATGAAGCATCTTGGTGCTGGTCTTGACGATTCAGGTATGAAGGTTAAGAAGGCATTCACAGGTGGTACAATGACTGCTAACCCACTTTCATGCTGTGCAGGTTACTTCACTCTTGAAGAAATCGACAAGCAGAACGCATGTCAGAAGGCTGGCGAAATGGGTGACAGACTTACTCAGGGTCTTCAGGAACTCGTTGCTAAGCATGGTCTTCCATTCGTATGCTGGAACGAAGGTTCAGTTTGCCACCTTGAAACAGTTGGCACAATGCACTACTCAATTGACTGGTGCAAACCTTGGAAAATCCCTGGTGTTCTTTCAGCTACAAGCGAAAGAAAGAAGGAAATGCAGTATATGGGCGCTGCTTACATGGCAGAAGGACTTGTTACTCTTGCTGGTAGCCGTCTCTACACATCAGCTGCATATACACCTAAGATGATTGACCAGGCTCTTCAGTGCTTCGACAAGGTATTTGCAAACGTTGCAGTTAAACCTTCAAACAAATAATCATTGATTTTTTTCAGGTGGATGAATTCATCTTCATCCACCTTTACTAACCTAATAAAACGAGGTGAATACTATGGAAATAATGCAGGCAAAAGAGCTCGTAATCAAAGCGGGTAAAGAACTTGTTGAAAGTGGTCTTATTGCTCGTACTTGGGGTAACATTTCTTGCCGTATCAGTGATACACAGTTTGTTATTACTCCAAGTGGCCGTGCTTACGAAACTCTCACTCCTGAAGAAATCGTTCTTGTAAACATTGAAGACCTTGAATATGAAGGTGAAATCAAGCCTTCAAGTGAAAAAGGTATTCATGCTGCTTGTTATAAACTTCGTCCTGAAATCGGCTTTGTTATCCACACTCATCAGGTAAACGCATCTATCGTTTCTGCTCTTGGTATGGACATCAACAATGTTGAAGGTGAAAATGCTCAGGTAGTTGGTAACAATGTTCCTATTGCAGCATATGGTCTTCCCGGAACAAAGAAACTCCGTAAAGGTGTTATTGATGCAATCACTCGTTCAGACGCTAAGGCTGCTGTAATGTCACACCATGGTGCAGTTTGTATGGGTGTTGACTACGACGACGCATTCAATGTTGCAAAACGCCTTGAAGATATCTGTGAACAGTATGTTCTCGACAAATATACATCACTTACAGGTACAGTTGCTGATAGCCTTACTGCTATTAACGATTATGTTGTTGGTAAGTTCGTGAAGAAACCTTCAACTGCTCCTGAATTTGAACCATGTAAGAGTGAACGTGACGGTCCTGTCTTTAACATTTCAGTTATCGACGGCGACGGCACAATCACAAGAATCGACATTGATACAGGTGATGTCATCGCAGGTGATGCAAATAACGGTTCAATTGAACTTCACCGTGCAATTTACAAAAAGCGTAGCGATGTAAATTATATTTATCATACAAAGGACCCATACACAGTTGCTTGTTCAAAAATGGGCAAAAAGATGCTTCCTTTGATTGATGACTTTGCTCAGATTGTCGGCGTCAGTGTTAAGAGTGCAAAGTATGACCCTAACAATTCTCTTGCAACTGCTAAAAAAGTTGTAAGAAAGCTCAAGGGCAGAAATGCTGTTCTTCTTGAGAATAACGGTGCTCTTTGTGTTGCAGGTAGTGAATACGACGCAGGTGCTATCGAATTCATCACAAACAAAGGTGCAAAAATTCAGATTAGTGCAAAGATGTTTGAAAAGATTGAACCAATCAATCCTATTGAAACAAGAATTATGAACATCGTTTACAGACTCAAGTATTCAAAGCAGGCTAACAAATAATTCAAAGCATAAAGAAATCCCTCGGAATTGATTTGAACTGCCCCAATTTGTGCGGACAGCACAAAAAACACCCCCTATGGTGTTGAATATTAAATTTTAAGCAACAAACTGATTTCGTTTTTCAAGCGGAGTCAGTTTTGTTTTTAGTTGTTTTCTTTCATTGTTGTAAAAATAGATATATTGACCTATGAGGAGGCGAGCCTCCTCATAGGTTCGCAACTTCGTTCTGTAAATGCACTCAGTTTTCAAGATTGAAAAGAAATTTTCAGCCATAGCATTATCATAAGGATTAC
>JAZSDZ010000056.1:0-8753 GCA_045531435.1 Candidatus Fimenecus sp. | reverse complement strand
GCTTTTGTTGTCTTCCTAAGACCGCTTGGCCTCCGACTTTACACAGAAGGGCGACAATACATATGTAGTTGCCATTGAAGGTAATTTTGACCAGGCACAGACTGGTGTTAAGAATATTTTCAACAACAAAGAGCTTGCTTTCATCAAACATATCACCAAGCCAATAAAGCTTTTTGAAATCGTCAGTCTTATAATATCTGCGACCTGAGATACCGCCATTGTCACCAACCTCTGATGCGCCAAGTGCGAGTTTGAGAGTTTCCTCTGTAATTGAAACTGCTGTAATGTCAAGTGAACAATCCCAACCTGTAATCTGTCTACCTTCCATTGTGTTGGTTGGTGCGTTGTTGATGTCACCAAAAAAATCTTCGATTGTTGGTACGCAAGAAATAGAGAAGTCGCCTGTTGTTTCACAAACGATTGCGCTGTCTTCAGGCTCTACAGGATTTGTAACATCAAAAGCAGAAACAAGGATACCCGCATTAACCTGAACTTTGTCTGCTGTATCAGCAGAAATTCTAGTTGCTCTCCACATATATTATATCTTCCTTTCTTTTTAGTTTTCTGATATATATTCAGCACTTAAATTCAAATATTTTCGTTTTATAAGATTATCGCTATCGTCGCCCATATTCTGAGCAAACGGACTGCCACGTTTCAGCCAAATAGCACCATTGTCAAAGTTAAGTCTGACACCGCCCATTCCTATTGCGGAACTTATGTCCTCAACTTTTGCGTTTGCTTCAAGCCAAGAAGAATTACGATACCAAATTGAAGCGGTCATTTGAACCTCTCGACCAAAACTATCTGTAACTAACTGGTATGTTATGTATGGAAATTTGGCATCTGTAGGCACTGTATTTTCTTCATAAGTCGTCAAGCCAAAACTATTCCAAAAGTCATATATTGCTCCTGCTTTTGTCATATAGCACCAACTTCCGCCCACGCTTTGTGGATTTTAACGCCCTGTAAAGCAATCCAATCAACCATTTCTTCGTTATAAGCCCAAGAACAATCACAAATAAACGCACTTGACTGCAATCCGCTTTCAGAAAGAAAAGCGTGGACTATCTCGTGTCTTAATGTCTGTTTTTGAGCAACTTTTATTGTCGATTTTTCTTCGTGTTCCCAATTTTTGTTTGTATTTAAGTCGCAAACAACGATTTTTTTGGCATACATATCGCAGTATCCGTCAATAGTTTTTTTTTCAAAAACTTCATCATCATCGTATTTTTTAACGACAATTTCATAAGGTGTTCCTAAAACATTTACTGTCATAGTGTATATTCCTCCGCGGTAACCTGTAAAAACTGAAAACTTGCTGACTTTGGTGTCTGTTTATCATCACTGTCACTTGTAACTCTAAAGATTTCGCCATCACGCAATCTACGAATTACATCGTGGTACTCAAGCTTTGCGTTCTTGTTGGTAGTGATTGTATATCGGCTTGTTACACCCTGCTTTTCAGCTATACGGCTTTCCATTGAAGTATCAAAAGTGATTGCACAATCAAACTCAACGCTTTCTGCCCAATCAGTTATAAATCCGCCCTCTCCATCAGGCTGTCGGTCTTTCACTAACAACACACACGGCTCATAAGCATCTTTTAATAAACTCATAAAACGCTAATCCTCCTGTATCTATTCAAGCGACTTGCATAAACCTTTCTCCAATCAAGTGGAGCACCGTTGCTGTCAGTTGCTTTACTGTACGAATAACCACCGAAGCTCTCACTGGTGTATGGTGACGGTTTAGCCATATCGCTTTTATTATATGTATCTATTTCGTCCGATAGGGCGATAAAGTCAGGAGGTACACTCATCGCCCACACCGAACCCTCAAAGACCTCATCGGTCAAATTGAGCTTTTCATCGTTCTTGTAAACTCCGTCATTAAAAACAGAGCCTACAATTCGGAAATATTGGTTTTTCTGCAAAAAATCAAGCGGTGCAATTTTGCCACCGTTGATTGTAAATTTTCCATTGTGGATATCCGCTGTACTTCTTATAAAGTAGTTTCGGACTTCTGCACACAATTCAGATAGCATTTTTCTGCACCGCCTAAAATTTATTCTGTATCAGCCTTTTTGACAGGCTTTTTATTTGGCTTTACCTCTTTAATAAGTGGCTTGCCCTGTCTGTTTTTGTTGCTTGCAAGCTCAGCAAACCTTCCTTTTGTGACTTCTACACCCTCAACAGGGAATGTATCGCCCACATTGTATGGTCTGCTGTTATCCTGTAAGTCCTCAAAATATGCAATAACTTTATACAAAATTATGCACCTGCACCGAATGTAATTTTTGCAATGCCGTCAAGATATTCAGCCCACAGAGCCATACCCATAATTGCATAACTTTCGCCAACAGCGGTTGAATAGTTGCCCTGTGCGTGGAAACCAATGAGGTTTGTCTCGCCCTGTGTAACGTATTCAAGTCCTAACTTAGCAAACTCACTGTCAGATGGGTCAGCATAATAAAGGTCAATATTCTCAACAGGTGTTGCAATTACTGTACCTCTTTCAATCTGTGTTTCAGGGAGTAAAAACAGAGTTGAATAACCAAGAAAATCCTTGATGTAAGTAAGACCAAACTGTGTCTGCACCGTAATATCAGCAGAACCGAGATAGTCATAAGCATCAAGAATATTTGCATAACCTACAACAGCAGTAACATCTTTCTGCATTGTTGCAAACTTGTTAAGAACTTCGCCCTGCGCTTTTGCAAGTGCGCCCTGCCAGTTTGTTGCAGTGCCCTCAAGTGAACCTGTGTTAAGAAATGAATAAAACTTTGTGAGAACTTTATTCTGTAACTTTGTAAGGAATGCATCGTCAGACTTTTCAACTGCGATTTCTGCACCGTACTTTTCTACATCTTCGATTGGTACAGCTTTTGCATATTTCTCAATCTTTAAATCATCGTGAGCAACCTGTGTGATTTTTGACTGGCTGTAAGGAATTACGTGACCTGCCTCAACGTTGCCATCTTCAAGCGTAACATCTGCTGTATATGAAATAAGAGCTGTGCCCGGTGCTTTGCGGATAGGGCGCATAATGCCCATAATGTTTCTGAGCGCGTCCCAGTTATCATTAAATCTTGTTACAAAATCGACTTCCCTTGCTGTAATGTCATTATAAACATTTGGGAGGTTATCACGTGGATTTGTAAGAGTTTCTACATTTGTAGCCATAACCTATTTTCCTTTCTGTTATGAAATTTGATTGTCGACAAGTGCTTTCTGTCTTTCAGATGTAGACAATTTATACTTGCCGTTATCGTCTTTTGCATAAATTTCTTCTTTAGTCATTTTCTTGCCACTTGTTGTATTAGCAGGTGGAGTGTGTGTATTCGCACCTGTAATTGTAGTGGTTTCTATGAAACTTGACCACTTGCTTTTGATGCTTTCGCTGTGCGTATCAGCATCAACAATTTTTCCGTTCTCGTCAAGCTGAATATCATCGAGTTTTGTGATTTCCAAAATGCTGTCAATACAACTTTCACTAACTTTGTTATCTTTTAGCAATTTAGAATACGCCAGTTTCTTTGCATCATTAACCTTGTTAGTTTCAATGTTGTCCTTGTAATCTTCAAACTCTTTCTTTAACTTATTGTACTTTTCCTCGAACGGATTTTCATCGCCATTCTTTGCGATTTTTTTGTTTGCCTCGTCCAATTCCTTTTGAACTTTTGACAACTTTTCCGCATCTTTCTTGTAATTGTCCCTGTCCTCTTTTAGAGCATCGACAACCACAATATGTGCGTTAATAATTTCGTCTACCTTGTCCGCCTCAATGCCTAGAGCGGTCAAAAATCTTCTTGTAAATGCCATATATAATCTCCTATTCTTCGGTGGTATTTCTTCACCATTTGATTATTATAATTCAAGTTTACCACTAATGCCAAAAACTGTCAAATCAAGCGTTTTTAAGGCTTCTTTCAGCGATTTTTTTGTATTCGTCTTTGTGTTCTTCAACTGCTCTTTGCAACATATGAACACCGCTTCTGCCCCTTGCACCCAATTCAACATATTTTCCGTATGGCTCTTCAGGGAATTTGTCAATCATTGTACCAACATAAACGGCTTTTTCATCAGCTTTCACTTCAACACCGATGCTGTTTTTAAGTGTACCAGTTCTTTCGGGTGTATTTTCTTTTGCATAGCCTTGACAAGCAATTCCGATGTCAATAAGCATATTTTCTGTTGCAGTTTCAAGTCCTGTTAAAACCTCACGGAGATTATTATTAAAAACTATCGAGTTCGCCATTTTTTCCACTCCTCATAACTCATCTTTGGTACTTCAATAGATTTTGTTCCTTTAAAACTGCTTGATTTTTTGTAACTTCCTGTAACTTCACCTTGTCTTGCTGACATTGTTTTGCCTTTTGATTGACCCACATCATAGGTTATTGTGCATCGACAATTACAAATTTCTTCAGGTGCTCCGTTTGGGTCACGTGGTTCAAGCAATCCATTGTCAAATTGTTCATCAAGCGGTATTGCCACTCCGTCAAGCATCGCGTGGCTATCTCTTGTTCGGTTATCGTTTACGGCGTCCCATACTTTTTTACGCTCAAAACCTTCATCGCTCGCTCTGTACATACTATCAAGCCTTGCATAGTTTTCGGCATAACTTAACTGTCCTGCGCTATTCATAACAGCACTATTATAGTTCTTTCTTGCAACACTCTTTGATGTCCTTTTAAAAATTTCGTTGACACCTAAAGCCAAAAGACCGCCAACTGTGACAGCCTTTTTGATGTTTTTTTCATTCCATTTAATATCTTTGCTCTTTGATACATTGTATTGTACCATACCCGAATATAATTCAGCGTCTTTCTCTGTAATAGGCTTGAATGTATAATCAGGTGTATCTTTGTCAAGGTTTTTGCCAATATAATTGTAATTCAAAGCGTAAACTGACGGCATTTGAGCGTTGGCAAAATCAGCAACACTTGAATTGACATCATACAAATAAACTGACATTTGAGTAGCAAGATTTTTGAATTTCTTACTACCCAAAATATCCTTTTTAATAAATTGTTGGTATTCCGCTTTGGCTTTTCGCTTTTCTGTATCGCTCTCAGCCTTAGAAATCGCATCTAATAGCTTTTTGGCTTTATCTTGAATAGTTTTACCAAATTCACTAAAATACGAATACAGAGCGTTTTCAGCCTTTTTGTAGCGTGCTGACAATTCCTTTTCAACTTCTGCTATTCGCTTGTCAGTTTCAATGTGTGCTTTGTCAGCCATAAAATACCCCTTTATTCTTAGATAGCTTTGATATTAACAAGTACAGTTACAACACCTGAAAGAGCAACGGCACTCAATACACCAAGCCAGTCAACTTCTGTAATACCGATAGCGTTTGTTCCGATAACCGCAATAGCAGTTTCTGCCATTGTTTTGAGTGTTCTAATGCCTACTGTTTTTAACCATAATTTGAATTTTTCCATTTACTATTCCTCACTTTCTGTAATAGTTGTATCTTCAAGCCTGTTATAGCTTTCTGCATCTTTGCGTTTCTGCAAATCATAAAACTTATCAATATCGCCATTGATTGCAAGAAGTTTCTTTGTAATGTATTCATTGTCAAAGTGTTCAGCACCCAACAAAATAGTCTGTGTTTCTTCTTGCTTGTTAATCAGCATGTTTCTGTTGTAAAGTGGAGTATCATCAACACCTGCAAGTTTGAAGATTTTTAACAAGAAATCTGTAAATCTCTTTTCGGTCTTATCAACCAACAAATCAAGCGGAATATAACTTGCTCTAATTGCTGTCGCTGTTTGATTGCCACTTGTAAGTGCATCAGGGTTTACCGCTTGAAAGTCTTTGTATAATCTTTCTGTAAGCGTTTTTTCAGCATCTATTGTGCTTGCAATCGGAGCTTCTATTGTGTGTGGTTCTGCATTAACACCATCATCGCCTTTAGCGTGTAAAACGTGAGTGCGTGACAACTGTTTCAAAAAGTTAACATCATCAACATCAGTCATAGCGTTACAGTTTGTAAGCACCCAGTAAATCAAATTGCCCTCATCGACATTGTTAATCATATTTGACGTTACAAGGTCAAGTGCATCAATAGTATTCTTTTTGCCGTGAATTTTCGAAATACCACGCTCATTATACTTGAACGGAACAATCGGAAATGTTGGGTAATTATCTCCATTGTAAAACTGTGTACCGTTAAAATCGCTAACCACTTTCTTTTGCTTGTAAGTCTTTTTGCCGATAACATTACCCTTATCATCGGTCAATAGCTCCATATCTCCGTCTTTGCGTTTGATATACTCTGTATATCCGTCAAGCTCATATAATGTAGCTCGTAATGGCTTTGTTTCATCAATCTGCCAAAAGCGAACACCCGCCTTTAATGCACCGTCAATTTCATCTTCTAAAGGTGCAAATGCTGTACTACAATCGCTTGCGACAAGCGGAAAAACTTCAAGATGGTCTAAATTCCAAAAACCAAAACAAGTTCCCTCAATAGCTCCCTTGTTATAAACTTCTGTTGCTCTGATATCAAAATCATCACCCAGTTTTTTAAGTGAATTTACGCTGTCATTTTTAAAGCTAATGCCATTACCCAACAAATAGCTTGTTTCTTGGTCTACTACAAAGCCAAAGAAATTACTTGAAATCTTATGGTTAGCAGAATAAATATCTTTGTGTGCTTTACCCTCAAAATCATATACCAACTTTTCAAAGTTATAAATTCGAGGATTTTCGCCCCAGTAATACGCTTGAGCTTCTTCCGCCTCTTTGTATTCTTTGGTACATTTGTGTGCATTGATAACTTTTTCTATAAAGTCCATTAAGGCTTCATCGTTACCGCTTTTCTTAACCTCCTGTAAGTCCTGAAAAGTATAAATAATTATTCACTCCTTACAATCTGAATGGTGCGTAAGTCACGCTACCACTTCTAATTTTATATTTTAAAACAGTATTTACAAAATATCTAATATCGTCCATAGCGTGGTCATTCTCTTTGATAACTGTATCAGATGTAGCCTTTTCGTCCCACCTGTACAATCCAAACTCTGCAATACTATCCACACAAGAACGATGTATTTTTACATTACCACTTTGTAAACAAACTGCAACCTGTCTTATGCCGTCTATGACATCATTTTTGGCTTTCCTTACTGTAAGCCCTCGTTTTCGCAAACAAGCAATAAATGAAGATGCTGACGGGTCAACGATAATTTGTAAAACTTTCTTATCACCTATCAGCTTTTGAACCTCATCTGCATATTCCTCGTCTGTTTTCTGTACACCTTTTTTTCTGCCGTTGTAATAGTATTCGGCTATTCACACAGCTTTATCACCTAACACGCACCACAAACCTGCTGAAAATGGATTTTGCGTACCATAGTCGATACTCACATAATATTCACCATTTTTTGGTATTTCATCGGTGATGTTTTGCTCTCCAAAATCGTATACAAGCCCCTCGGCTGTTTTGCGTAAGCCTAATATATCTCGGTCATACCATACTGTACCTTTTTGATATGTATCTAATACAGCTCGTAACTTTTCATCGCTGATTGATAGGTTATCCGCAATAGTAAAGTGACCATAGTTATAGCCATAAAATGGATTTGCACCCTGTTTTTGCAAGTGAAAATCTATAACATCGGTATAGTACCAATGCTGAGGTGATTTTGGGTTCAAGTCGTGAAATATCTTTCTGTCAGAGCTTGACAGCGTTCGGTCAAACACTTCTTTGATAAACTTTTGATGACATTCGTTAGCCTCAGTAACATAAGCCATTCCGTAAGTGTTACCCTTGATGTACTTTTCGTCACCGTCTTTTGCACCGCCTGAAATTAAAACGACCTTTTCACCTGTTTTTGTTTGCACATACAAACAAGAGCGGTCTTTGTATTTACCCTCTCGACATCGACCCTCAAAAAAGTTAGTCAATCCAAATCCGTCACAATCAAGTATGTTTAGTTTTGCCGTTGTCTGTGATACTCCTGCAATCAAATGCAATTTATTTGGGTGAACTTCAAGCATCGTACAAAAAGCCAAAGTTTGCAGTACATTCTTACCGCCTCGTTTTCCACCCTCCGCAACATTAAACCAACTGTCAAAACAACGGTTTAAGTAATCAACCTGATTTTGTGTAAAACAAGCAGGACTATTCATCGGTATTATCCTCAAAATCTTGTATATTTCGATTTGGCTGTGGATTTCTTATCAAATCAGCTAAAGCGGTCATATTGTCGTTTGTTTTGTCCTTGCTTGAATTTTCAGCAACGGTTAATCGTTTTAACAACTCCTGACCCGCTTTTAATCTATCGTTTAATGAAGCATCAAGTCCAAACTGGTCTTTTTCTTCACCCCTCAAAACACTTGTATAAAACGACATAACCTCGTCAATGGTTGCTATGCGTTGGCTGTTGATTTCTTTGAGTTTTTCATCAATATAAGCCTTAATTTTAGTATTTTTTAGTAATTTATCTGCGTTATTTCCTGCATTTCCTTTACTATATCCTGCTTTTATTGAAGCCTCTGTTGCGTTTCCTAATTCAAGGTAGTAATCAGCAAAAGCCTGTTGTTTTGGAGTAAGTGCCAATTACTCACCCCCCATTGAGCATATCAGCAAGAAAATTTATAATATCAATCATACGGAATGTTTCCAAAAGAGTGATATTTTTGGTTTCTCCCTCAATATCCTGTTTCTCTTTCAATATGTATTTAGTACACATTTTATCTAATTGCTCAGAATAAAACTGTGTTTGATTTATCGTAATA
>JAZSDZ010000071.1:0-10442 GCA_045531435.1 Candidatus Fimenecus sp. | reverse complement strand
TATATCTTAATCAATTTATCATAATACGATTCTGATGTTTCAAAAGAAACATTTCTGCAGTTTCGTATGTAATTTTCTTTATTATCAATAATCTGTTTAATTTTTTCTGTTAAATCTAATGAATTACCTGCCTCAAAAAGAAGACCTGTTTTACCTTCTTGTATAAGTTCAGGAATTCCACCCATACGAGCACCAACAACAGGTGTACCGTATATCTGTGACTCGATAACTGAAAACGGACAATTTTCATAAATCTCTGACGGACAGACACTCACACTTGCTTTTGTAATAATCTCTTTTAATTCGTCACCTGTTTTAAAGCCTATATACTGAGCATTAGGAACTTTTTTTATTTTCTCTTCTGCTGAGCCAAATCCTGCAAAAACAAACTTTAAATCAGGTAATTTTTTCGCAGCTTCAAGTAGAGTCAATGTTCCTTTATCCTTTGAAAGATGACCAAATTCTAAAACATAATTTTCCTTTGCTGCATCGGGGATTTCGTCTGCATCAAAGAAATTGTGTATTGCTATTGTTTTGTCAGCAAATCTTTGCTGCGTGTCAAGTTTGCTTTTTAAAAAGTCTGACGGACAAACAATTTTATCAACATACTCATAAGCCTTGCTGTGCTTCCAGAAATAAGCATCAAATGTTGCCAATAAACTTTTAGCATAGGAGTTTTTCAGACACTTCCCTTTAAGACAACGAATATATTTACCGTCAAGACATTTTTCACAAATATTTATGTCATTATCAAACAATCCGTGACTGGGACACACAAGCTGATAGTCGTGTGCTGTATAAATAATTTTTAAATTGTGATTTCTTTCTTTTCGATATTTGTGGGCTTCAAGAATAATACTTGGTGTAAGCTGAAATTGGATATTGTTCAAATGAACAACATCGGGATTAAAGCTGTCGAGAACCTTTCTTATTTTGCTTCTTGCTTCCGTTGAATAGATTATACGTAAAGGTGCTTTAAGATTCTTTTTAATTCCTTCGCTGAAATCTATATGTGAAACGTATGAATCAGCACTGTTAGTCACAATGTTATCCTCATTTTCAAGGCCAAAGTATTCAACTGTATGACCACGTTTTTCAAGAATTTTTCCAAGCTTGAAAACGTATGTTTCAGAGCCACCCTTAGGGTAGAGAAACTTATTGACCAACAATATTTTCATCTGTTCCACCAAATTTTCTTATTCTTTTGAATATGTACACAGAGTTTTTTCCACCACAGTGTTCCAATCAAAATCCTTGCATATATATTCAGACGCATTGTTCTTGTATTTTCCAACTGTATCAGGGTTGTCGCACAAATATTGAAGTTTTTTTATTAAATCTTCAACATCACCTTTTTTAAAGGATACGCCGTATTCACCAACAACTTCGATACATTCAGGAATATCCGATGTCAGGCAACAGTTGCCGTAACTCATAGCCTCTAAAAGGCTGATTGGCATACCTTCCAAATCGGATGGAAGAACATACACATAAGCGTTACTGTATAATTCTTCTAAAATCCTACCCTGTACAAATCCTGTAAAAACAACTTTTTCATCAGCCATGTTTTTCAAAAGGTTTGCGTATTCATCAGTATCTGACGAGCCACCTGCTATAACCAATTTTTTGGAAGTATTGACCTGTCTGAATGCCTCTATCAAATATGTAATACCTTTTTCCGGAACCAATCGTCCAAGAAAAAGGATATAACTGTCTTTTTCCAGATTGTATTTGTGGTGAATTTCCTTAACGCTGACTTGCTGTGGCTTTGAAATACCGTTTGGAATATATACGGTTTTTCTGCCGTACATGTCCATAAAATACTTCTGAACATTTTTGCTTAAAACGATAATTTCATCAGCAAATTTTACAGCACATTTTTCACCGAATTTAATATAAAAAGAAGCAAATCTTCCCCATTTAGCTCGTTTGTGGTCAAGTCCGTGTATTGTTGCAACACATCTTTTACCAAACAGCTTTGGAAGCCAGAGCATTGAGCAGGGCCCTTCAGCGTGAAAATGAACCACATCATATTTACTGAAAGAAACAGATAAGGCAGCAAAAAAAGATGCCGTTATTGCTGCCAAACCTTTTTTATCAATTGTAATTACTTCTTTTATTTCGACTCCTGAAATACTGTTTTCTTTAGCATCGAATTCTGTTCCTGCTATATGGTGACCTTTTCTGTTGTAGCATGTGACACTATGTCCCAGCTGAGCCATTCGCGATGACAATTCGCCAACAACTATTTCAACTCCACCTTCACGGGACGGAACTCGTTTATGTCCAAGCATAGCAATTTTCAGTTGCTTTTTATCCTTGACAGAACTCATATTCCCTCCATACCTAAAACAACGCCGAAGGTTTTAAAGAAAATCATCAAATCAGTTTTTGCACTTCGTTCTTCTATGTATTTCAAGTCAAGTTCTAACCATTCGTCGAAACTGCAATCGTTTCGATTTTTCTTAATCTGCCAATAACAAGTGAGACCGGGTATTACAGTAAGTCTTTGTTTTTGATAATCTGTATATTGCTCAACCTCACGAGGTAATGGTGGTCGCGGACCGACAAAACTCATTTCACCTTTAAAGATATTAATAAGCTGTGGTAACTCATCAATACAGGCTTTTCTTATAAGTCTGCCAAATCGTGTAATTCTTGGGTCGTTTTTCATTTTGAATGCAGGACCCTGCATTTCGTTTTGTGAGAGAAGGTTGTCCAACTGACTTTCAGCATTTGGCACCATTGAACGGAATTTGTAGAGTCGGAATGGTTTCCCGTTAATGCCGACTCTTTCCTGTACATAAACAGGTGATGCGCCCGGACTATCAATAACGATAACAAGTGCAACCAATGCCATAGGCACAAATAATACCACAAGAAGCATAAAAGACACGATAACATCAAAAATTCTTTTGATTTTCAGATATCCGTTATCGGACTTGTTTAATATTCTGTTGTCATTTCTTTTTTCTTGAATATTATTGTGCATAGCACAAGCCCCCACGATAAACTCCCAAAATTATTCTTTTGGAATGTAAAACAATTCTAATATTAATTCTTTTAACGCTTCTTCATCAGGATAAAATTCCATAAAGCGTTCACCCACAACGGATTTACCCTCTATTTTTTCAGTACCTAAAAATTCATATCCTGATACTTTTTCGTAAATCTGCAATAAATCCTGCTCATAACAGTCTGATACCGTATATTGGGCCATTTTTCCCCAAGCATCCAAGACAAAACTTTCGTCTTCCTTTGTCTTTTCACGTGTTATTCTGTAAAGCTCGTCAATATATTGTCTCTGACGAACCATTCTGTTACTGTTTGTACTGTTTTCAAGACCATAACGATTACGGACATAAGTAAGTGCCTGTTCGCCCTTAAGAGTAACCTTTTCACCCTTGATTAAAGCGCTGTCGATATTTGTAAAATCATCAAGCACTTCAACTGTTACACCACCGACCAAATCATTATAGGCAGGCACAGCATCCATTGTAACTGACACATAATGAGTTATTTCAATACCATTAAGAAGATTGGACACTGCCTTTGCAGTATTACGACAGCTTACATTCTGACCGTTACCATATGTATGAGCCAATGCTATCTGCTGTGTAATTGTTCCAACTTCTTTTCCTGCGATACCTAAAATATTCATTTCAGCCATAGTATCACGGTTTATGTGTAAAGCCTTACATGTCTTGTTTTGATTATCAAGGACAAACAACATCAGAAAGTCTGCCTGTTGGTCGTTGTCGTATGAAGATGTATCAATATCTTCTGAAAACTTATCAAGACCCATAACAAGTACAGTTTCAATGTTTTTATTAAGTTCATATCCTACACTATCGACACTTGATGCTTCTTCGGTTAATTGTTCACCAACATAATTCTGTTGATTTTCCCATATACCAATTACCAATAGTGCAGAACATACAACTACAATACAAACCAAAACTAACAGCAAAGCCTTCTTATCTGATGCTTTTTTATCAGTTTTTTTCATTTCGGATTATTCCTTTACTTTTTTCTGCTTGAAAACAACAGCAATAATTGTTGCAGTTGCGATAACTGCTGCAGCACCAATCATAAGCTGCATTGGCATCTGTGTATTCATGTCCTTAACATCTGTGTTAGGAATATCTTCTACAGGAGCTTTATCGCTTGTATCAACAACAATTGCAAATGGTGAGAAATCCTTGATTTTGAATGCAAGAGTTTCACCATCAGGAAGAACATATGCATTTTCAACAAATTCCCAAGTACCGTTGTTGTAGTGTAAAAGGCCTACAAATCTTTCAAGAGATTTTGCGCCGACCTTAACATTGAAGTAGCCGTGGTCTTCGTGGTCATCACATCCGTAATAAGAAAGGTCAAACAAATCGCTTACAGCAAGGTCTTTACCTGTAAGTCCTAACTTTGCAACATAAGCTGCGAATTCCTTACAAAGAGTAGTAAGGTCATCACAATTTTTGATGATTTCATAAGCCTTTTCAAGCTGTGCACGAACATAAGCTTCAAGCTTAGCACGGTCCCTGAAAAGAGTGAGAATAAGCTTTGCTGTACATTCAGGGTCTTCGTTTACGCCCTCTTCAAGAACAACATCGTCGCCCTTTGATGGACTTGATACAAAGCCACCTTCAACTGCGAACGCAGGAACTACGCTCATAAATGCCATTGTGATTGCGAGGATAAGTGTGATAATTTTTTTCATAATATTGCACCCTTTCATATATGTTATAGCGTTAACTATAATTATTGATAAATTTAATATATAATGTCCTGTGAGACTCTTTTCAGATGCTCAACAGCGTCATTACCGATTTTTTTTGTAATAACATCAACTGCTTCACCGATTCGTGGTGGTCTTGAAGAAATGTTATGACTGTCAGAACCTAAAACATGAATAATATTATCGCTTAAATATTTACAGGCTTTTCTTTTTGTCCAGGTCCCTATAAAATACGACGCATTCGATTGCATTATTACGCCGTTTCTCAACAGGTAATCAACAACGACCCAGTCCTGTAAAAACAGACATCTTTCAATATGAGCCAACATAATTCTTATGTTTCCGAAAGAGATTAATGTATAAAGTTCCTTGATTACGCCTTGTGTCCATTGTGTGTTAGGCATTTCCAGAAGAAGAATATCAGTACCCTCCACACACAGCTTATTAAGTCCCTCAAGATTACTTATGCCCTCATAAAATTCGACTTCTGCGCCTAATTTAATCTCAGGTAATCCGTCAACAAGGTTTCGGGAAAGTTTTTCGTATGCCCTTTGTCGATTTTTCAGGAAATCATCAACTGAATAGTTGTTGGCAATAAAATGTGGTGTTGCAACAACAACTCCTACACCCTGTTGTGAAAGCTTTTCTAAAATTATTATACTTTCTTCAATACTTTGACTACCATCATCTATATTAGGTAAACAGTGACAATGGAAATCAACCATTTACTTCACCTTCATCATCTTTTCTCTGATATTCGTGGGAAGCATAATACTTATAGTAATGTTTATACTTGTAGTTACGATAATATGAACCACCCTGATTCACACCGTTCATTACAAGACCTAAAACATTGATATTTGAAAGCTTTAACTGACGCTTACAGTTTTCAAATTCATCCTTTTCAGTATAATTCTGTCTTACAACAAGAATCATACCTGTAAGATATTTTGAAATAGCAACTGCGTCTGAAACAATGTTCACAGGTGGCAAGTCAATGATAATGCAGTCGAAATGCTCTGATAACATTGCAAGAAGCTTTTCCATTTTTCTTGATGCCAGAAGCTCTGACGGATTTGGTGGAATAGGACCGCAAGGAACAACATACCATCTGTCGTTGATTGATGTTTTGTACTGCTCAATCATAATCTTATTACTGTCAAGCAGGAAATTTGTAAGACCGGTTGAACCATCAATATTCATTTTCTTTGCAACTGAAGGAAGTCGTAAGTCACCGTCAATAAGCAAAACTCTTTTACCACTTTCAGCATATACATATGCAAGATTAATTGCTGTTGTGCTCTTACCTTCACCACGGATTGAACTTGTTACACCAATAATCGGGCATTTAACATTTTCAGGTAAGGTGAATGAAATATTTGTTCTGAGAAGCTTATACTGTTCAGTTGCATTGAACTTAAGATTCTTGTGTAAGGATTTCTGAAAATCTCTTTCAATAGGAAGGGATTTTGATTTGTGTGCTTTTTTAAACATTATTTTTTAGTCTTCCCTTCTCCGTTATTTTTCTGGTAATATCCATATTTGTTATAACCATATTTACCATATTTGTTATAACCATACTTTCCGTATTTTTTGTATCTGTACTTACCAACACCATCATCATACAAATCAGGCACCTTTGCAAGAAGCGGATAATCGCCGGCCTTGATAAGATAATCTTCGTCGTGGATTGTATTATCTCTTACAGCTACAATAATAACCACTGCTGTTGCAAGCAAGAAGCCAAGCACAAAACCGATTGCTGTATATTTAGTAATACTTGGTCCGACCTTGTGAAGGTCAGGAGTTGCATAACCAACAACCTCCATTGATGTACCCTTGATGATTTCAGCAATTCTCACCTGAAGGACGTCTGCAATACAGTTTGCAATTTTTGTTGCTTCGTAAGGGTCGTTTGAAGTGATATTAACCTTCATAACTTCAGTATCATCAACCGAATAAGCCTCAATCATATCGTAAAGTTCTTCGTGAGTGTATGGTAAATCAGCCTTTTCAATAACCTTTTCAAGTGTTGTCTGGTCCTTTAAGATAACAATATATGTCCTTACAAGACTTTGCGCAGCAGTGATTTCAGATGAACTGATTGAAAGACTTGCACTGCCGATAGAAATTGAACTGTTGTTAACATAAAGTCTTACACTTGATGAATATGTCGGTTCAATCAGAAATGTTGCGATTGAAAAGCCAACTGCCGCCGTCATAAGACCTGCAAGTATAATCGCCCACATTCTTTGAAAAACCGCCTTTGTTATATGAGCGAGATCTATTACATAGTAATCTTTAAAACTCTTGTTTGTCTCCATTAACCTTATCTCTCCTGTAAAAGCATCAAATTTTAACAATATTCTTTCAAACTATATGCAATCCCATAATCGGATACATTAATACAATTATAGATGATATAATTTTACTCCAAAAATCGTTTCTTGTCAATTAAAAATGAATGGAATACCAACAAAAAATGTAACCACTTTTTTGTAATTGTTACACATTAATCATAAATCGAAAAATCCCCACCGATTTCTCGATGGGGACAATGTTTATTTACTGTGTCGCAGACGTGGAAACCTGCCACTACGCGATTATATAAATCTTGTTAGGTTTTATTTCATTTCAGCGATTGCTGCCTGTCCAGCAGTTAGCGAAGGGGGGAAATTATTCAATTATAATTCCATCAACAGTACAATTTAATTCGCCATTATTCCAATCATCGATAGCATCAATTAAATTCATTCCTGCCCATGTTGATTTTTTACAGTCTTTGCATCTAACAATATAATCGCTAACAAAATCAAGTAAGATTTCACCATCACCATTACAATAAGGACACTTTCTTTTTAAATGTCTATCACAACCTAACACATAATTATATGACCAGTGGTCCTGATTATGTAAACCATCTATACTATTACCATTCTCATGGGGGATAATTTTTAACACAAAATCATCAAATTTCAGCAAATAAATTCCGTTGTCTTTTGTTACTGACATCAATCTTTCACCAACAAACAGTGTTGTTTCGAAATGTACCCAAGGGGCTTCTCCATCTTCAAAAAACTCAATCCCGTTTTGTAGCCATTCTCCATCTTGTTCAAACAGTTCATTTTTATCTTGTTTTACTACTCCGTTTTTACATAGAGAAATAGCATAGTTTTCAGTTTCTAAAACCAATCTATAACCCTCGGTACAATGATATGCTATGTCATGGTAACAATCTAAAAATGCATTGTGACTATATACATCATCATACTCGACAACACCCATATATACTTTAAGAATTTTTTCGTCACAAAACACAACATATCACCTCTTATTAATAGTATAAATCACCATTTCACAAATAGCAATTTAATTTTTCCGTTTTGGTGTACTTAAAAACGGACTATATGCAAAAACCCGTCCGAATTTCTTCGGACGGGTAATTTTATTTAGGTTAAACCTGAGTTTTCCCCTTAGTCTTTAATTGCTGCCTGTACGACAATGAAGAAATGTAGGTGTCATAACATTTGAATGAACACAAAAATAATTATTTTAATGCAAAAGTCAGAAAACTCATATTGCAAAGATAAAAGTGTTTTAAAATTTTCATGCACCACTTTATTCGAATTTATTCTAATCAATATTAGCTCCATACTTACGCAGAATATCTTTGTCTTCGTCATTAAAATATGAATCCGGGTGTAAATTCCGCAAATCTATTCCAATTGCAAGCAATCCAGGAATATTAATTATTGTTTTTATACATCTGAATGATTTTGTACTCCATGTTTTTATTGTTCCGTCTGAATTTGCGGTCACAATAAATTTTCCATCAGGATTAAAACTTGCTGAATTTACACGATATTTAAAAGTTCCAATTTTTTGACCTGTCTGTATGTCCCATATAACGGGATATGTAGAATCTCCCGAAGTTACTACTTTTGTACCCGATACACTATAAGAAAATTTCCCTATATGTTTTTTTAATAATTTATCTAACACTTGATTTAATTCTTTATTCCATACTTTGAAAGCTGCATCCCATAAATCACTTTCTAAATTAAGATCTTTTTGTATATGTGTTTTTCCTTTAAAAAGTTCTTTAAAATATACCTTGGGATGCATATACACTTCTTTGAAAGAATTTCCATTCCAAATTTTTACAGTTTCATCATCAGAAACAGTAGCAATATATTTCCCATTCGGACTATATCCGGCAGAAAAAACGCATGACTTATGACTTGACAACTCAGACATTATATTGCCTGATTTTGCATCCCATACAATTGCTCTTGCATCACTTGATGCCGTAATGATTCTATCACCAGTATTGTTGTAAAAAGCTGTTTTCACCCAGTCTTTGTGACCAATCAACACCCCGGTCAACTTACAAAGATTCTTATCCCAAATTTTTACAAGTTTATCGGCAGCAGCGACAACAATATTTTTACCATCCGGACTATAACATGCTGAAAATACCTTGGGTTCATTGGGTGTTGATGTTTTTATAAGACGACCCGTTTTTGCATCCCATATTTTTACTGTCTTATCGTTAGACGCCGTTATAATTGTTTTTTCATCCGAATCCATACAAACTGATCTCACAAAATTTTTATGTCCAGTTAGTGTAAAATAACATTTATAACTCATAGCATCCCATAACATAACTGTTTCATCATAAGAACTGCTCAATATATATTTACCACTTGGAGAAAAACACGCCGAAAGAACTCCGCTCTTGTGCTTATTTAATGAAGCGATCTCTTTATATTCTTTTGCATCCCATATTTTTACTGTCTTATCGTCAGACGCCGTTATAATTGTTTTATTATCAGCGTTAAAAAAAACAGAGTTTACTGATTTCGTATGTCCCTCCAAAGTTCCAAGTTCATCATATGTGTTTGCATCCCATATTTTTACAGTGTTGTCTCTTGATGCACTAGCAATTTTTTGTCCATCAGGACTAAAGCACACAGAATACACACAAGAAGTATGTCCAAATAAACTTTTAATTTCCTGTAATGTTTTCATATCCCAAACTTTTACAGACATATCGTCAGATGCCGTCACTATCTTTATACCATCAATGCTAAAAGAAACAGAATTAACAAAACTGGAGTGTCCTTTTAACACACCTATTTCTTTAAACGATTTTGAATCCCATAATTTAACTGTCTTATCCCAAGAAGCAGTAGCAATAATTTTATCATCAGGACTGAAACAAACCGAATAAATATCCTTTTGATGGCCACTCAGCACTGCGATGGTTCTTAGTGTTTTTTTATCCCAAATTTTAGCTGTACAATCTTCGGAAGCGGTTACAATAGTTCGACCATCTTTACTGCAACAAACTGAATTGATGGCTCCATTATGTCCCATAGGCATAAATGTTGCACTTGAAATTTTTGATTCTTGAAAATTTGCAACTACACCAAGTCTTGACAAACAAATACCATTTAAATTTTGATAACATAAATCTAATTTTGAGAAATCTGCACCGCTCAGATCTTGACGAACAAATTTTAGAATCTCAACAAGCGAATAAACCCCATAACCACATTCACCATTAAAGTAACCTCTGTAGATATCAAGGGCTCTTTTAATAAGATTTCTGTCACACTTTTCTGAAGGCACACCATAATGCCATTCCTCATCTTCATAATAAGGTCTGTTTTTATGTTCGCCTAAATACTCTCCAATAAGGCGG
>JAZSDZ010000112.1:0-30134 GCA_045531435.1 Candidatus Fimenecus sp. | reverse complement strand
CCTCCGACTTCCACAAAGTACATAACTGCCATTACTACGCCACCAAAGAGATGAACCATAATATATGCCCACTTCTTTGTGAACTTCTTTGACATCCACGGAACAAGAAGAGATGCCACAAGACCGCCCGGAACAACAAGGAGTGTAATAAGGCTGTACATACCCTCGTTCTGAAGAACATATTTAGCAAAGTAGAGGCCGCCGGTATATGTATAAACCATTCTTGCACCGCCGAGAATACCTGAAAGAACAATAAGGAGAAGTTCTTTATTCTTGAAGAGGAGCACCATATTGTGACCAAAGCTTGGTGGGTTATCATCTGCTGTGAAACGTTCTTTTGTGTTCTTAAAGCCATAGAAGAACATTGGGACAGCTGCAACAACAAGAACAACTGCTGCAATAAAATATGTCCATTTAAGAGTGTCAGCATTAGCCATTTCCTGACCCTTGATAACAGTGTTGATAAATGTGTTTGCCGCTTCTTCAACAGTAAGGCCCTGTTTTTCAACAAGACTAGCAATTTCAGCAGCCTTATCAACCTTAATCTGGTCAAGCATATCAGCAGAATACTTGTATTTTGCTGTAATTCCGTTTGTAATGATTGGAATAAATACAGTAACGATACCTGCACCCAAAGTGCAAAGAAGACGAGTAACTGTAAGAAGATTACCACGAACAACGGTGTCATTGGTCATACAAGTTGAAAGTCCCCAATAAGGAACGTCAGCAACTGTGTAAACAACTGACCAGATAACATAAATAATTGCAATAATAATAAATGTTGATGTTGCTTTTGCCTGGAATACAGGTAAGAAACAAGCAATAGTCATAATTGCAATCGGAATTGCCATCCACTTAAGATAAGGACGACATTTACCCCACTTTGTTCTTGTCTTGTCAACGATTGAACCCATAATTGGGTCATTGAAAGCGTCAAAAATTCGAGTACCAAGCATCAAATAAGCAACTGCCATTGAACCTGCAAGACTACCGATTGTAACACCTTCAGCACCGAAAAGAAGTGCATCTGTCAAGAAAATTGTAAGGTATGAACCTATAATTGTGCAAACAAAGTTCTGACCAAAACCTGCGATACCGTAAGCAAGTGCTTCTTTTGGCTGAAGACTGCTTGTGTCATTAGGATTTGTGCCATAAACCTTGTGCAAAAGGTCATTGATTTTCATAAAATCCCTCTTTCATTATATGATGCTAAGTATTATACCACAAAGATGTATTTAATTCAATGATATTTGAACAAAAAATGAACATAATATCAAAAAATCTCCCCTACTCTTTTATAGTAGAGGAGATAAATCATAGATTACTGTTTTGCGCCATTGTCGAACTTTTCAAGAACTTTAACACTTGCTGCAAAGCAATCTGCAAGGCATTTCTTGTTGAGTTTTTCAGGTGTATCAAGTCTTGTATGATAGAAATCCGGAAGAGCATGGTTAAGAGCTGTAATACCTGTTGAACGCATACCTGCCTGAGCAAATGCAGCAGAGTCAGTTGCACCACCAAGTGGAGGAACAATACCCTTACCACACTTAATTCCAAGTTCCTCACAAGCCTCAACATAAAGGTCTGAAACGTCCTTGTCCACCTTTACAGTACCATTAAGGTCACGGTAGTTTGCCTGCATATATTCTGGCTGTGCGATTGTATCATAAGAATAAACAAATGTAGGAACATCATTAAATTCGTGAGCGTGTGCCTCACACCAAGCTTTTGCACCGCGAAGGCCTGCTTCTTCAGAACCTGTGAGGACAACGCCTATTTCTGTATTTTCAAGTTCAATGCCTTCATCTTTAAGTGCTTTAAGGATTGCGATACCAATATAGCAACCTGAAAGGTTATCATTAGCACCGTCAACAATCTTGTTTCTGTTCCACATAAAGTAAAGTCCGAACCAGAATGGTGTAAAAACAAGACCACAAAGTCCAAGTTTAGTAGCAAGTTCAGGTGGAAGTACACCGGCTACATTAGCGATTGCAATGCCGATTGTATAGAATGCACCGATAAAGCATACAATCATATGGATATCAAATCCAAGATATGTAAACTTGTATTTGAAAGGCCATTCCCAAGCACCATCAGGGTGACCGTTGAAGATAATTCTTCTTTTTACTTCGCCTGTTGGCTTTTTAAAACCTGCTGCATTATGACCAATCTTTTCTTTGAAAAGTTTGTCAACTGTTTTCTTGTAAAGACCAAACTGCAATACGCAAAGAGTAAGACCTAATACAATAAAAATAATTGAAAGCAAAGGCATAAAGAAATATGAAGCAAGTGCTAAGAAACAACATGAAATTGTAATATAAATCCAACCGAAGAATGAACCTGGGTTTTCTTTAAATTCATCAACATAAGTTGTTTCACAACCTAATTCCTTTAACTGTTCAGCCATATACTCACAAGCTTGTTGTTCACCATATGAGCCAGGACCTCTTTTTTCAAACTTTGTGCAAATATGAGTGATTTCATCAATCATAAATTGCGCAGCATCGTTCTTTTTGTCAATAATTTTCTTCAAATCCATAACGAATCCCCCTAATTAGAATATGATGATATTTTAACACAATGTCTAATAAAAATCAACAACATTTAAATAATTAAAAGACAAAAAGCACAAGGAAATCCTTGCGCCTTTATGTATATATTATATTTTGAATTATTCGCTCTTCATTTTTGCGAAACAATCGCTACAATATACAGGTCTGTCGTCTTTTGGTTCAAAAGGAATTTTTGCCTCGCCACCACAAGAAGCACATACAGCTGTATGGTAAACTCTTTCGCCACGATTAGCGTTTTTGCGTGCTACACGACATTCTTTACATGACTTTGGCTCGTTTACAAGTCCTTTCTCAGCATAAAATTCCTGTTCACCTGCTGTGAAAACAAATTCATTTCCACAAGTTTTACAGATGAGTGTCTTGTCTTCGTACATTTCGATAACCTCACAAAATTTATTTTTACCCCATACGGATTTGCACCGTAGCATTTAAAATGCTCCACTATGAATTAAGGGCATATTTATTATTTATTTCTGTTTTGCAGAAATTTTCGTATCTTATTTTTGATTCGCTGCAAAGCATTATCCACTGATTTTGCAGTACATTTGAGAGTATTTCCTATTTCTTCATAGGATAAATTCATCATATAAAAATTATAAACCTCTTTTTCAAATGCAGACAAATCAGACTCTAAAAAATCAAGGAATTCAACAAAATCGAATTCTGAAAAATAAATCTCCTCAGGAGATAATTCCGTTGATTCAAATTTAATGAACATTTCGTCAGACTCAGGGTCAGAAACGATATACCTGCTTGAGTACTTACACATATCACGATATTCACGCATCATCCTTTTTACAACAACACACGACATATATGTGTTAAAAGATGCACCACGGGACTCATCATAAGAATAAATGGCAGTCAGAAAACTAATCATACCAACCTGATGCAAATCCTCACGGTCATCCATACATAATCGCTTAAAAGATAATGCCTTGAATTTTACAGATTCAATATATTTTTCAATGAGTAGGGTCAGCGCCTTACCATCCCCGGCTTTAGCTCGTCCAACAAGAACACTATCGCTACACTCGTTATACGAACTACAATTCAAGAAACCACCTCAAAATATTATGACATCATATAACTTATATTATTATATCACAAAAAACACTAATGTCAACAATAATTTATGTATATATTTCACAAATGACAGATAATATAAATGCCACGGAATTTCCGTGGCAAAAATACTACATAAAAATCTGTAAAAGTGCAGTTCCTGTACTTAATATCATTATTGCTGCAAGAAATAGTGCAACAAATTTCACAAATTTTTCTCTATTCATATTTTATTCTCCTAATAGTTTAGTTGCATCTGAAGAAATAGTCTTTGATAAGTTCTCTGCTTCTTCTCGTGTGTTACCACAAGCTGTAACATAAATCTTAATTTTTGGCTCAGTTCCTGACGGACGAACAATAACCTTGCTATTACCTTCAAGAGAATAAGAAAGAACATTTGATTTTGGTAGATTAATCTTTTCCTCATTACCTGAAACAGTATCATAAATCTTGCTTGTCTGATAGTCTGCAACTTTAATAACTGATTTTTGGGAAAATGATTTTGGTGCATTTTCACGAAGCGAGTTCATAATATCACTCATCTTCTGCATACCGCTTGCACCTTCAAATGCAAAGTTATGAACTGTATTAAGATACATACCGTACTTTTCATAAATGCTGTCCATGAACTGTTTGAGTGATATACCTTTAAGCTTATATACAGCAGCCATTTCAGCAATCATAAGAGAAGCAACAACTGCGTCCTTATCCCTTGCATGAATACCACGAAGATATCCGTAAGATTCTTCCATACCAACAACAAAATTGTCTTCTTTACCTTCTTTTTCAAGTTTAGTAATAAATTCACCTATATATTTGAAACCTGTAAGCAAATCAGCAACTTCAGCATCATACTCCTTACAAATTGTTTCAATTAACGGTGTAGTTACAATTGATTTTACGACAACAGGGTTTTCAGGCAAGTTTCCTTGTTCTTTAAGGTTAGAGAGAAGATATTCACAAAGCATTGCACCAACTTCATTGCCTGTCATAAGAACATAGTCATCGCCGTCACGGACAGCAATTCCTACACGATCACAGTCAGGGTCAGTAGCGAGTAATAAATCAGCATCTGTTCCCTTTGCAGTTTCAATTGCACATTCAAATGCCTGACGGATTTCAGGGTTCGGATAAGGACAAGTAGGGAAATTACCATCAGGCTTTTCCTGTTCCTTAACAACAGTTACATCCTTAATTCCTACCATTTTAAAAACTTTACGAACAGGCTTATTACCTGCACCATTAAGAGGTGTATAGATAATTTTAAGTCCTGACTTTTTAATTGCATCAGCATTTACACGACAAGAAAGAACTTTATTATAAAATTCATCATAAAGCCAATCTTCGATAAAATCGACCATGTCTTCAGCCAACGCGTCATCAAAATCCATTGTTTTTACACCTGTGAACATATCAATGTTCTGGATATAGTTGTATGTTTTTTCTGCTGCTTCATCAGTCATCTGATAACCGTTAGGGTCATAGCACTTAAAGCCATTATATTTTGAAGGATTGTGACTTGCTGTAATAATAATACCTGATGAACAATTAAGTCTTCTTACAGCAAAAGAAAGCATAGGAGTTGGTACAAGTTCAGGATAAATGTAAACTTTAATACCGTTTGCAGCAAGAACACCTGCTGCACTTTCTGCAAATTCCTTTGATTTAATTCTTGAATCATAAGCAATTGCAACTGAAGGACTTTCAAAACTTTCGTTAAGATAATCTGCTAAACCCTGGGTTGCCTGATTAACAGTATAAACATTCATTCTGTTTGTACCGGCGCCGATAACACCACGAAGCCCTGCAGTACCAAATTCAAGGTTTTTATAAAAGCGGTCAAGAATAGCCTCATCATTACCCTTAATACCTTCTAATTCAGGAATCAAATCCTTGTCCGCAACAGCAGATGAAAGCCATAAATCATAGAGCTTGTTTATATCATTCATAATAAAACCTCCAAAACTTTTCTAAATATATTTTATCCTATTTTTTGTCAAATGTAAATATGATTTCATTTTAATATTGAAAATAATATGCCTATTATTGTATAATTATTACATCAATATTTGGATGTGATATTTTGTTCTCAAGGATAATCAGTTTCGGACTATTCGGAATGGAGTCATACAAGGTAATTGTGGAAGCAGATATTTCAGGTGGTTTACCACGATTTGATATTGTTGGTCTTCCTGATACAGCGGTTTCTGAAAGCAGGGAAAGAGTTCGTTCTGCAATAAAAAATGCAAACCTACAGTATCCTGTCAGCAGAATTACTGTAAACCTTGCTCCTGCTGACATAAAAAAAGAAGGTCCTATATACGATTTGCCTATACTTATTGCTCTGCTCAGTGCAAATGAACAATTAAAAGGTGTTACTGATGAAATGGCTTTTATAGGTGAATTAGCCCTTGACGGAGAGCTTAGAAAAGTCAATGGCGTATTGCCAATGGTACTTTGTGCTAAAAAAAGTGGAATTAAAAAAATATTCATTCCATATGACAATTCAAGCGAAGGTGCAGTAGTAAAAGGCATTGATGTTTATCCTGTAAAAAGTGTTTTTCAATTATTGAAGCACCTTACAGGAATTGAAGAAATTACACCTGTCACAAGTAAGGATTATACTGAATACTACAACCCTGTAAATATTCCTGATTTTGCTGATGTAAGAGGGCAGGAAGAAGTTAAACGAGCATTGGAAATTGCTGCTGCAGGTGGTCATAATGTGCTGATGGTTGGCCCTCCGGGTTCAGGTAAGAGTATGCTTGCCAAAAGAATGCCGTCAATTTTACCTGATATGACATTTGATGAATCTATTGAAACAACAAATATTTATTCAATTGCAGGTGCTTTGCCAAGTGGAATTTCATTAATACGCTCACGACCTTTCCGTTCACCACATCACACTGTATCCCCTGCCGGACTTTCAGGTGGTGGTGCAATACCAAGACCCGGTGAAGTGTCTTTAGCTCATAACGGTGTTCTTTTCCTTGATGAATTACCTGAATTCACAAGAAACACACTTGAAGTTCTTCGTCAGCCTATTGAAGATGGTGTTATAAGTATTTCCCGTGCTGCTGCAAAGTTTCAATATCCTTGTTCGGTTATGATGATTTGTGCAATGAATCCTTGTCCATGTGGTTACCACGGACATCCCACAAGACCTTGTACTTGTTCAGCAGGTTCTGCACAACGATATTTGAACAGAGTCAGTGGTCCGCTTATTGACAGACTTGACATTCATATAAATGTTCCACCCGTTGATTTTGAAAATCTTTCAGGCACAAGCAAGGCTGAATGTTCTGCTGACATTAAAAAGCGTGTTGAAATAGCAAGACAAATTCAGCATAGACGATTTGTTGGAACAAAGATTACTTGTAACGCAAAAATGGATGCTTCCGCTACAAGGAAATTCTGTAAACTTACAGATAACGCTTTATTAATTCTTAAAACTGCTTTTGAAAGACTGTCACTTTCAGCAAGAGCTTATGATAAGGTTTTAAGAATTGCAAGGACTATTGCTGACCTTGACCATTCAGAAATTATTGACACAAAACATATAACAGAAGCAATTCAGTACAGAAGCTTTGACAGAAATTTTGAATAAAAGATTAAACTCCCTTGAAAAAATATCAAGGGAGTTCTTTTATGCCTTAACCTTTGTTATCTGTGGGATTTTGCCTATAATTGTTGCAACGATAGTTGTTATGATGATTTCAGGAATCATATAGAAGCCATTATAAATAATTGAATATACAAGTGATAAAGCATTACCGCTAAATGTATTCATTATTGTCTGTCCCCAGGAATAGAATCCGTCTTGAGTGAAAAACCATTCTGCCCAAGCACCATAAAGAATATACCCTGAAACAATATGAGAAATATATCTGAATGATAATGCTGTAAATGCACCAAGTGCAAGTGATACGCTGTTATTCTTGATTTTATTCTTATAAATTGCACCCAAACCAAGGACAGTATAAGCAACAATATAATCAAGGATAAACATAAGTACAACATTTCCAATGCTTCCTAAGTAATCTTCAGAAGCTGGCATAATAAGACTACTAATAGTCTTTACTCCAAGTGCCATTTGAACAAGTGAATAAACAAATCCGGTTATAAGTCCGTTACCTATTCCATACTTCCAACCGACAAGTACAACCGGCAACATACTGACAATTGTGACCTGACCTCCAAATGGCAATTCAGGAATTATCAGTTTTGCAACAAGTTCCAAAACTGCTGCAAGTGCAATCATTACTGCACTTTCTACTAACCAATACAAATTTTTCTTTTTCATTCAATATCATCTCCATATAAAAAAATTCAGCCAAGGAATACCCGCTTTGGCTGAATGAAGAATTTCCTACGCCGGCATTATCCGTATCAGGTTCAATGGTCAGAGGCGGAATAGCCTCAATCTCAGCCGACTTACCGTCAGCACCCAATATATTGAATTTTCTTGGCTTGTGTTTATTATACACCTGACAATTTAATTGTCAAGCAAAAAATGTTTAAGTGAAGAATATCTTAACTGTGTTTTATTATTTTCAATCATACTGTTAAGACAGTTATTCGTTCCAACGAGAATCATAAGCTGTTTTGCACGAGTTACGGCTGTATATAAAAGATTTCTGTAACAAAGACGATTGTTTACAGATATAACAGGCATTATTACTGCGTCAAACTCACTACCCTGACTTTTATGTACTGTAATTGCATATGCCAGTTCAATCTCCTGTAGCTGTTCTTTTGAATAAGTTGCTCGTTTTCCTGAAAAATCAATTATAACAGCATCGTGTCGCATATCAATAGTTTCAATAAAACCTATATCACCATTGAAAATTCCGTCACCATCACCGTCGTCTGATTCCCAATGAATATTATAATTGTTTTTAGTCTGCATTACCTTATCTCCTTCACGGAAAACTCGGTAACCTGTATTATATTCTCTTTTTTCAGGCATTTTAGGATTAAGTGCATCCTGCAAAACATTGTTAAGATTTACTGTACCTGTTTCACCTTTTTTAGAAGGACAAAGCACCTGAATCTGTGTTGTAGGGTCAAATCCATATGCATTTGTCAGTCTTGTTGTAGAAAGCTCCTTAATAGTACGCACAGCATCAAGATTGAAATTTCTGTGCATCATATAAAAGTCGCCTGTTTTATAATCGGTCTCAATATTTCCACCATTGACAATAGCATGGGCATTTCTGACAATATTGCTTTCCATTGACTGACGGAAAATTTCCTTTAACTGTACAACGGGTAAAAGTCCACTTTCAATTAAATCTTTAAGCACATTTCCCGGACTGACTGACGGTAACTGGTCACTATCACCTACCATAATAAGACGACAACCAAACGGAAGTGCATCAAGAAGGCTTGAAAAAAGAAAAATATCAACCATAGACATTTCATCAATAATAAGTGCCTGACAATCAAGCGGATTACGAAGATTTCGTTTAAAAACAGGTTTATCCCCTTCTCCCCATTCCACCTCTAACAATCGATGAATTGTAGTTGCTTTTCTGCCTGTTGTTTCCGTCATTCTTTGAGCTGCACGACCTGTTGGTGCACAGAGAGCAACATCAAGAAAATCCTTTTCAAACATACTGATAATGCCATTAAGAGTTGTGGTTTTACCTGTACCCGGACCACCCGTCAGAATAAGAATACCTTTATTTACAGCAGTAATAATGGCATCTTTCTGAAGTTGTGCATATTCAATATTACAGGATTTTTCTATCTTTGGAATATGTGAAACCACATCAATAGGATTTTCAGGTGGAAATTTAAGCAAAACCTTTAACCTACTTGCAATACTTTTTTCTGCAATATAGCTTTCAGGTAAAAATATGAAGTCCTTATTACCGATTTTTTCAATTATAACTCTTTTATTCTGAATAAGATTTTCTAATGCAATCTCAATATTTTCTTTTGATTCATTAAGAAGCTCACCTGATGGAGTATATATTTTTTCAAGTGGAAGGCAGGTATGACCATTGTTATAATTATGTCTTATAACATAGAGAATTCCTGCTTCTGTGCGGTACTTTGAATCGGGTTTATTGGGTAGCATTTCTGCAATCTGTTCCACTCTTTCAAAGGATATTCTTTTTTCACCTTCACAGAGTATGTATGGATTATTTTCAATAATCTCAACAGCATTTCCACCTAATTTATCAAATGCAACAAGACATTCATTGGTATTAAGACCATATTTTGAAAGATTTATAATCAATGTTCTTGTTGATGACTGACGCCTGTACTCTACACCGATTCTCTTTGCTTTTTCAGGTGAAATACCTTTGATTTCAGCCAATCTTTCAGGTTCATTTTCAAGAATGTCAAAGGTTTTTTCTTGGAATTTGTCAATAATTTTAAGTGCAGTTGACTCTCTGATTCCTTTAATAACACCACTTGCGAGATAATGATACAAGTCCTCAACAGTTTCAGGCAACAAAGCAGTACAGAATTCAGCTTTAAACTGTCTTCCGTAAACCGAATGATAAACGTAATCACCTACAAGTTCAACCTTATCACCAATTTTCAAATCAGGTGCTGTGCCGACTACTGTAAGCTCTTCTTCATCCGTATCAATCTGAAACACTGTGTAACCATTTGTATCATTACGAAAGGTTATATCAGTGATTATACCTTTAATTTTGATTTTTGCTTCAAACTCTTCCATCAAAAAAATCCTTTAAAAATTCATTTTTAACATAATAAATGCCATTGCATTCCTTGCATATTTGCAATAATTCATCTTTTTCTTCATCACTCATTCCATAGTCAACAACTAAAATCTTACTGTTCACATCATCATTGATTAAACTCAGCTTTATTCTCATTCCGTATGCTCGTTTACGGACATTTATGGAATTTTCGTCGCAGGGAATAATTACAAAATATGGCTTATCTACTTTCGGTAACAATAATTTTAACATAATCATATAGCAAATTGCAACTGTTCCGAACAGTATAAGTACCACAAAAACGGACCATATAATTGAATCTAACACAAAATCACCTCGATTCATTATATGGTCACTATAATTATAATGTTAAAGGACCGCCATTGACAGTCCTTTAATAATTTATCTGCTATTTGCAATTTCAACCATTGTTAAATAAAAGTCATCAGCACTTGTAGGATAATCCTTTGTACCACAGAAATCAAAATGGTCAGTACCTTCCATAGTTTGCATATAGTACCATCTACCCGGCTCGATAGTTTCACCGTTTGCGATACTATCTTCATAGCTCTTTGCTGTTGCGGCATCACATTCAGGATACAATGCGCTTGCAAGAGGAACAATACCATCATGTGCTGCCCAGTTGCCTTCAATAGTTACACCATCGTATGTTTTGCCTTCTGACAAAAGCATCATTCCTGACGAAATATAGAAAATAGGAGTAACTGTTTTGTTTATGATTTGTGGTCCATTTTCACCAATCTGATTTGTTGCAGATGTGCTGTATGAATAATAGTAAGTGTTAGGTGACAGCTTAATTTTTTCGTTCAGTTCCCTTGCGCCACGAATTGTTAAATCGTAATAGCAATTATCTTCTGCATAGTAGTAATCAGATACGCTTTGCATATTGATATTTACTCTTTTTTCACCCTGTTTTGGAGTAAGTCCAAAATGGCTCATCTGTAATGAGAATACAAGGAAATCGTTACCAAGAGTTGAACCGATTACATTATAAAGGAAAACGACTCCGTAAAGTGGGTAACCAGGGTCATAAAGGATATTTGCAACCTGTGTACCATTGTGAGGGCTTGAAAGTGTAATGCAGGAATGAACACTATCGTGACCACCTTTAAACAAAGGACTTGTATCATCACCTGTTAATGCAATTTCTTCTTCACAACCAAATGTCATAAGAGAAGTAAAAAGTCTTATTGTTTCGCCACCAAATGAATGACCTACCAGATTGATTTTGTCTTTCGGATTCCATTCCTTACCCATAAGAGGCACACCTTCGTATGAAAAACCATATCTATCGTGATTATGAGCTTTTGAATGAGCTTCACCATAATCTACAACAGTACCTGTAAGTTGAGCATAAAGCTCACACGCTCTGTCCCACGCGCTGTTAAGAGGACCGATTGCAGCAGCATAAGCCTCAACACCTTGCTCATTGAGCATCTTTACAAAATCATTATCTGAAAGAGAAAGTCCACCACCCCAATATGGTGAAAGCTTATAAAACTGATTGGTTGGTCCCCAACCACCCATTCCATGAACAAACACATAGGGATAATCAGTCACAAAATTATTTTTGTCAACGGGACGAGCTTGTAAATCATTCCCTGAGTCAGTACAAGCAAAAGCAGGTACTACAGAAAATGATAAAACGAAAAATAATGCTAACGCATAAGCTAATACTTTTTTCATTATAACCACCCTTTTAATTTTATAATTACATTTTAATAACCTCTTTAAATTTTGTCAATGAAAAATATAAAACTTTAAACTACACAAATTAATGAAATTGTTGTTTTAAAGGATAAAAATCCCGAAACAACAAGTGTTACGGGATTTTAAATATAAAATGAGTAAATCTGTAAGCCGAGTTCTGTCGTTTAAGGCAATTATCTATCTGCGATATGTGTTGCCACATACCTGAAGCCATCTGTCGGAGTATATGCCCAGCTGACAACTCCGGTCGATGTTGCATCGGGTAGGGTTTGCTCGGCCGTTACATCTCTGCAACGCCGGTGAGCTCTTACCTCGCCTTTCCACCCTTACCGTAAAAACGGCGGTTATTCTCTATGCACTTTCCCTAAGGTCACCCTCGGCGGCCGTTAGCCGTTACCCTGCTGTGTGATGCTCGGACTTTCCTCACAGAATTAATTTCTGCGCAACTGCCCAACTTACTCATATTTATTAAATTGTTACACCGTCTTTTTTGATTTGGGTAATCTTATCACCCTTAACCATAAAGACATTTTTTGATATGTCCATCATTGGCTTATCGGCAATTGAATCAGTATAAAATTCATCAATTACGACATCTTTACCATAAACTGAATGGAAAACTTCGAGCTTATGCTCTTTATAACATATACTGTTGATTTCACCTTTTATAGGGTCAATATCAGAGCCTATGTAATGCTTTATACCGATTCTGTCGCATATTATCTTTAAAACACAATATGGGCAACCTGAAACAACGATGTCATCTTCATTCTGAATATCAAAATAAAAATCTTTAACTTTACATTGATTTATATCCCAGAACTTTTCAAATTCATCAAAGATATTATCATAATTCTGACAATACTCCTTAAAAGCCTTGCCATAACTTTCCATTGCTTCTTCAACGGTAATTTTATCGAATTTATATCTTATAAAATCTTTTATAAATTTTGGTGCATACTTTATGATTGTTTTAAAGTCCTTCTTTAAAAAATAAAGAAAAATGTCAAATATACTTTCACCATCATAAAGTGTATTGTCAAAATCAAAAACTCTCATAAATCAGAAACCTCTTGATGCGCCACCGCCGCCGAATGAACCTCCGCCTCCACGGAAGCCACCGCCTCCTCCAGAAAATCCACCGCGTGAACCACCTGAAAAACCACCACGTGAACCGCCTGAAAAGCCACCATAGAATATTGGGCCACGATGTCCACTACTACCACCACCGTGATAAGAGCCACCATCTCCGGGACCATTACTTAAAAACTTTTCAAACAGAATTACAATGATAATAACGATTATAATTGCTACAAACATTGTAATTATTGCGTTAGAGCCAAACTCTTCATCTTGTGATTCATTAGTAAAATAACTGTTTATGTTATAATCGGGATTTAATTCAACACCATATTCTTCACAAACAGCATAAGCGACAGCCTTATATGCTTCAACAAGTCCTGTGGAATAATCGTTATTACTCAGATATGGAATTGCATATTCATCAAGAATACGACCAACTTTACCATCATTAAGACATCCTTCAAGACCATAACCTACATTAATTGATATCTCACGGTCAGAAAGAGAGAGAAGAATAACAACACCATTATTGTCCTTACTGCCTACTCCCCACTCACGACCTAATTCCAAGGCATACTCATCAACATCATAGCCATCTAACGAATCAATTGTAACCACAATAATCTGAGCAGTTGTTTGTTCATATAAATCAACACCGATTTTCATTAACTCTGATTCATCGCTGTCATCAATGATATTAACGAAGTCATTTACAAAGAAATCATTTGTCGGCTCAGGAAGATTGATGGCAAAAGATGAAAAAGACAATGATAAAGTCAAAATCAAAACACTGAAAAGTGTAAATACCTTTTTCATATCTTTAGTAATTATTCAAAATCAACTGTTGGAACAGTCTCTATTTCACTTGTAATTTCGAATAAATCAACTTTTTCAAAGCCAAACAATCCAGCAAAAATTACATTAGGGAATTTTTTTATAGTAGCATTGTAATCTGTTGCTATATCATTATAGTCTTTTCTTGCAGTTGAAAGTCTGTTTTCTGTTCCTGCAATTTCATCCTGTAATGCGATGAAATTCTTATCTGCTTTAAGTTCGGGATAATTTTCAACAACAACTAAAAGTCTTGAAAAAGCCTCTGTAAATGTTTCATTTACTTCTGTATATTCTTCAGGAGTTGATGCAGAATTGAGCTTTGCTCTTGCGTCAGCAAGTGCTGAATAAACACCTTCTTCATGTGCAGCATATCCCTTAACTGTGTTAACAATATTAGGAATTAAATCTGCTCTACGCTGAAGCTGAACCTTAATTTCTGCATCTGCATTTTCAACATTAGCCTGTTTAACAACAAGCTCATTATAAGATGAAACTAAACTACCACCAAGAATTGCGATAACTGCAACGATTGCGATTACAATAATTAAGCCTTTTTTCATTTAAAATCATCCTTTCGCTTTAAATTAAATAAAAATTATTCATCAAAACCGTTTGGATTATTGCTCTGCCATCTCCAAGAGTCTTCGCACATTTCGAGAAGGTCACGCTCTGCTTTCCAACCAAGTTCGTTGAATGCTTTTGTAGCGTCTGAATAACAAACATCAAGGTCACCGGGACGACGCTCTACAATTTTATATTCAATCTTCTGTCCTGAAGCCTGTTCAAATGCCTTAACAATGTCAAGAACACTATATCCGTTACCTGTACCAAGGTTATAAATATTTACCTGAGGTTCAGTACTAAGAATTTTTTCAACAGCCTTAACGTGTCCTAAAGCCAAGTCCACAACATGAATATAATCTCTTACACCCGTACCGTCAGGTGTGTTGTAATCATCACCAAAAACATTGAGATATGGCAACTTACCAATAGCAACCTGAGTAATGTATGGCATAAGGTTGTTCGGAATGCCGTTTGGATTTTCACCAATTCTACCACTTTTATGTGCACCGATTGGATTGAAATAACGAAGGAGTGTAACCGCCCAATCCTTGTCAGCCTTATGGAAATCATTAAGAATAATTTCAATCATATACTTTGTTGTGCCATAAGGATTTGTAGTACCACCTGTTTTCATATCTTCTTTGAGTGGTGAAATGTTATTCATTCCATAAACAGTTGCAGATGAACTGAAAACTATTTTTTTACAGTTATATTCAGCCATAACCTCGCAAAGCGCCAATGTACCACCGATATTATTGTCATAATACATCAAAGGCTCACGACAACTTTCACCAACTGCTTTAAGTCCCGCAAAATGGATACAGGCATCGATTTTATGCTGTTCAAAAACCTTTCTCATATTTTCTTTATCACGTATATCATATGGATAGAAAGGAAAATCTTTTTCTGTTAATTCCTTTACTCTGTCAAGAGATTTTTCGTTTGAGTTGTAGAGATTATCCACAACAACAATTTCGTACCCTGCATTCAAAAGCTCAACACAAGTATGTGAACCAATAAAACCGGCACCACCTGTAACTAATATACTCATAATGACTTACCCCTTTGTAATTGTTGTTCCTTCATAATATGTATTAAGGATTGCCTTGTAATCATTGTTTGTTGTAGCTAAATATTTTGCACCAATCTGACCCATACCAATTCCGTAGCCATGTCCATAACAAGTAACAACAAACGATGATGTTTCTGCATTATATTCAATCTTGAAGCAAACTGAAGGTAATATATCATCACCCATAACATTCATTTTAAATTCAATACCTGTCATTTCCTTACCATTGAAAACAACAGTCTTAACATTACCTGCATCAGCAGAAACAGATGCATCGTGAGATTTTACTGTAATCCATTCAGCAGGATTATCTGAAAGCGTAACAGCAGCGTTATTCTTGAGCAATAAAGCTTTCATTTCATCAACAGAATATACTTTACATGATTCATAGTTTTTGTTATTAACATCCTGATGACGCTCTAATTTAACACTCTTGAGATATGGTAATTTTGCTGACATATCTAAAGTATTACCTGATGTAAGATAATGGAACAATGGTACTGCGAGGGCATCATTATATGTAAGATATTCGCCATAAACCTCTTCAACTGCACGATTTACAACATTACTTGCAGCATCAGAAATTCTTACATTTTCCAACACATAATTGTTATTGATAACCTTTAGACAAGTATATGCAGCAACAGTATATGCCTTAGCAACATCAAAATTAAAACCAGTGCCTAATTCTGCAGTAACAAGACGAGCAAGTGCAATTTTAGTTGGAATCTGAACACCGTTTACAGTGATAAATTCAGGAGTTTCCTTGCTGAATTCTGTGATATTTTTCTGAATCATAGCTTCATCCATACTAAGAATAGATGATACAAGATAATCAGAAAGCTTCATCATATTTTCATCGTAAGCAGTTTTTGGAGGAGCTGTTGTTGCTTCAGTTGTAATTTCAGGTTTAGTTGTTGTAATAGCAGTTGTTGATTCTTCCTTATCAAAGAAACCACCATCACCCTGTGATTGGAAAAGGAATACAAGAACTGCACAGATTATAAAGATTAAACCAATAATTATTACAAGAATACCAAGTGGTTTTTTCTTTGCAATTTTCTTATCTTCCTCTGTAATTGCGTTATCATCTGAATCGTTTATTTCAATACCTACGCTTCTTTTACCTGCTATTTTTTCACCGATAAGTTCAATAAGCTCGATAGCAGCACTTTCAACAAACTCATTTTCAGTTTCAGTTTCTGACATATAGAGTTTTCTTACAAGGGCTGAATCACCGTCTGAAACTGCAATACAGATATATTTTGCATCATTTGAAGTGAAAATATCACTGATACAAGCACCTAATTTCGCAGAAGACAAGTCAAGACTTACACGAGCTAACTGTGCAGTATATTCTGTCGGGTTGATTTTTCCCTTGTCTTCAACATAAGGAGTAAAAACAAATGCCTTGTCAAAGCCTTCAACCTTGTCGCCACAGCTTTTTAAAACCTCAGCATTTCTTGTGCTGTTAATTGCAACAAGTGAATCAGATTCAAGAATACTGTTTACAGCAAATGATACCTTATCATAATATGCTGATTTTTCTTCAGGAATCTGAACCTCAAAATTTTGAACAGGCATATGTTCATTTAAAAATGGAATAAGACCATTTCTTAAAATGTCATCAATTCTGTAGTTGTCAATAGGTAAAAGAATAAGGTACTGGCTTTCATTAACCATTATAAAACCTGAATACATACCATCATCAGATAAAAATACTGTTGCAGGTGCAGGGAAAGCTGCAAAAGCCTGTTTCTTTTTATCATCAAGACTAATTCTTTCAAGACGATTCAACACATCAGGATTATAAGCAACATCTGTTCCGAATGCCTGAATCAATGCATTTTTAAATTTCAAATAATTCTTTACATCAACAGCTGTAATAATAAGCTCGTCATTTTCAAGCGCACTCTGTAATGCAACAAACATTTCTCTTATATCTTCAAACTGCTGAAAGTCGCAATTATCAGTATAATTGATTAAACTGCTTTCAAGTCGAGTCTGAAAACGCGTAAATGACATACTCATATCAACATTAAGTGATAATACTTTAGTTCTCATTTTCATTTACCTCTCTTTTTCCCTATTTTACCTACATTATTATGCAAAAGGATTTGTAATTCCTTTTTTATCATACCACGCTTGTGGATATTTTGGTGAAGTGTTAAGTGTAACACTGTCCAAATTCACATCCGTTGACTCGTTTTCACGAATCATTCTGCCCATAACAACAAGTCGCGCATTATCAAAATCACGAGTTGGTGTAACAAGTGTAATAATCTTATCATCTGTCTGCACTGAAACATCAGTTGTAATAAGACTTCTCTGTTTTACTTCACTTATAAATTCACCAAATTTATTATCTGATGAAAATCCTGTAACAGTGTAACTGAATCCATAATCAGAAGCAGGATTATCAGTTGCAACAAAAACAGCAAAAACCTTGAAGCTGTATGAATTATACAATGTACTGAATTCAATTACAGGTGAATTTCTGTAACCCTCAATAGTTCTGTACTGTTCAAGACAAGAAAACATAAGATTATTATATAAATTCTGTCCGTAAATAATTGTGTTGTCATCGAGTTCCGTTAAATCGTTCTTATAATCAACATAAGGACAACCTGATTTATTCACATTATTATTGAAATCCTTGTTCTGATAAGTTTCATTATCATCACCCTGCACAACCTGAACATCAAGGTTTGTGTTTTGAATTTTAATCCAACCTGCCATATCGTTATTTGCAGTATAAAAATATGTAAATTCAGGTTTAATACCATCAGGAACATTTACAGAAGAATTATTGTTCAAAACTTCCTGCCAGGATTTAGAATAAGAATTATTACTCAATTTCTCAACAATGTTATTATTCAGATTTGGGTTTGTGTCAGTTGGTTCAACAGTTCTTTCAACAAAAAGCTGAATAAAACCTACAACACAAAAAACAATAAGAATAACGGACATATCCATTATAATCTTTCTCACTTTTTCCTTACCACTATCCCCTTTAACAGGAAGAAATGCAGAAAAGAAATCAGAAAAAATTTCGTTGAATGTTCTTATTCGTTTTTTAGGCTTCTGAGTAACAGGTGTTGCCACCTGTTCGTCTCGTTTTGTTTCAGTTATTTCATACGTTTCAGGAGTAGCCTCCTGTGGTGCTGTATATTGTTCAGTTATATCAATAAACTTAACACCATTCTCGAAAACAGATTTACCTGCCTTTGGAATAACTCTTTTTATTACAGGTTGATTCTCAATAACAGGCTCGGAAGATTCAGGTTTCTTTATTTCAGGTAAATCACCATTGATACCTAAACCTTCACGAAGTTTATCAAAAGAAAGCATTGGGTTTTTGTTTTCTTTTTTACCCATTACTTAATCACCACCGGGTACCATTTTTCATCATTCTTATATGGATTTGTAATACCCTTAATATCGTAATAACGCTGTGGATACTTTGGATTCTGATTTATAGTTGCCTTTGAAACATCAACTGTTGGGTCTTCACCAGGTCTTACTGCACGAGCAACAACAACGATACTTGTCTTTGCACGGTGATTTGCTGTATCAAGGTTTCTTGCACATGATGACAATGTAAGAATTCTGTCACCATCTTTGATATCAACACCTGTAAAGTAAAGTGTACGCTTATTCAATTCTTCGACATAGCCCTTGAAGTTTGGTCCTTCCATCTGAGGCCAGATGTAGTTAAAGATATAACCATTATCATCATATGCCTGCTGATTTGTAATAAATACTGCGTAAACCTTCCACTGATAATATTTATCAAGTGTATTGAATTCAATAATCGGATGCTCTTTGAAATATTCAACATCATCGTAGTGAGCAACTTCAGAGAAAACACTACCATCCTTGTAATCATTATGACCATAAATAATTGTGTTAGCATCAAGGTCAGTTGGGTTGTTACGATAGTCCATATAAATTGCACCACGAACATCCTTCTTATGATCAAAAGTATGATTAAGATAATAATCATTATCCACTGACTGTACAACAGGAAAATTAATCTGTGTACCAGGAATTGAAATCCAACCTACTGTTTCAGGGTTCTGTTCAACATATTCTGAATAGTCAGGCTTTGGTTCTTCTGTTGTTTGAACAGGTGTTGTAGTTGAGCCATTTAAAACACCTGATGGGTCATTGTTCTGGTCAATAAAGAATTTTGTAAGGAAGATTGCAGCAATGAGAAGTACAACAACGCAAACTGCAATTATCACTTTTTTTACGACAGCATTATTTTTCTTTTCCATAGTTATTCTCCTATCATTTTTAATATCATCTTAAATGCTTCATCAGAAGCACTTATTCTGTTACTGTTTCTTATATCAGTTTCAAACTGATTGTTAAGTTGTTTCACAATGGTTTCCTTACCATCAGAAACTGCAATATAAATTAAACCAACAGGTTTATTTGTATTATCGGAATCAGGTCCTGCAATTCCGGAAACAGAAACTGCAATATCAGCACCTGAAATTGTGATAACACCCTTTACCATTTCTCGTACAGTCTGTTCACTTACAGCACCAAACTCTTTAAGTGTTTCTCTTTTAACGCCAAGAACCTTCTCTTTAATCTCATTGCTGTAGCTTACTATACCACAATTGAAAACAGAAGATGAACCGCTTACATCTGTTATTCTCTTTGCAATAAGACCACCTGTACAGGATTCAGCACAAGCTAATACAAGATTTTTTTCACGAAGCAGATTTACTACTTTTTCTTCAAGTTTCATAATCCACTCCTAAAAACATATGTTATTGATTGTTGTATCTTCCAACGCTCTCTCAATAAGGCCTTCAATATCAAGGGCTTGTTCAGCCGTTTCGATAATTGAAATCTGTGGTCTTGTTTTAGGATGTTTCGGAGTAAATACTGTGCAACAATCTTCATACGGCTCGATAGAAATTTCAAAGGTATCAATTTTTCTTGAAACCTTAATGATTTCATCCTTATCAAGTCCTATTAACGGTCTGAAAACAGGCATCGTGACAACAGCATCCGTACAAGCAAGAGCGTTTAATGTCTGACTAGCAACCTGACCAAGACTTTCACCTGTTATAAGTGCTTTACACTCTTCTCTGTCAGCAATTCGCTGAGAAATTCGCATCATAAATCGACGCATAATAAGAGTAAATAATTCCTCAGGACATTTGTCTCTTATTTCTTCCTGAATTTCTGTAAAACCAACTGTAAACAAGCAGATATTACCACTGTATCTTGAAACCTTACGAAGCAGGTTATGTACCTTTTCTTCTGACTGTGGTGAGGTGTATGGTGGCGAAGCAAAATGAATTGCGTTAAGGACTAATCCACGCTTTGCCATCATATATGCAGCAACAGGACTATCAATACCGCCTGAAATTAGGATTGCAGATTTTCCAGCTGTACCCGTAGGCATTCCCCCTGCACCCTTTGTCTGATTGCCACGGATAAAAGCAAATTTTTCTCTTATCTCAATAGTAACAAGAATATCAGGATTTTTAACATCAACCTTCAAATGAGGGAATTTACTTAAAATTGCTCCACCGACCTCTGCTGAAATTTCAGGAGATTTAAGTGGGAATTTTTTATCAGAACGCTTACCTTCAACCTTAAAGGTTTTTGCGTTTCTTAACTGCTCGGCAAGATAATCAGGTGCATTCTCAAGAATTACTGTCATATCTTTTTCAACCTGTAAGGCTCTTGAAAATGCTGCGATACCGAAAACACGACTTATTCTGTCACTTACTTCGTCCATATCTATGTAGTCATCCATAGGAATCACAGAAATGGTTGACTGTTCTTTTCGATATTCAAAGTCACCAAGCATTTTGATTCGTTTACGGATATTTTTTATTAAAATATCTTCAAATGTTGAACGGTTAAGGCCTTTAAGTGCCAATTCACCGTTTTTTATAAGAATTATTTCTTTCATATTCATCTCCTGACACGAGTAACTGTTTCTTTTATTCCATTATACAACAAATCCATATCATTTTCCGTGGTAGTTTTTGACAAACTGATTCTTATTGCACTGTCAATACCTGCAGGAGAAACACCCATAGAAGTAAGAACATTACTTCTATGTCCCTTTGCACAGGCTGAACCGGCAGAAACATATATGCCCATAGAAGATAAGGAATTAAGCATAACCTGTGACGGAACACCCTCAACAGAAATATTGATGATATATGGCAAGGCATCATCAGGTGAGTTTACATAGACCATATCAATATCCTTAATTTTATTGACAAAGTAATCACATACGTGTGAAACAATATGAAGATTCTTTTCAACATTACCAATATCATTGACAGCTTCGCTGAAGGCACATATTGCAGGTAAAGATTCAGTACCTGAAATCATACCATTTTCCTGACCGCCACCAAGAATATATGGTGAAATACGGACATTGTTACCAATGTACAAAGCACCTGCACCTTTAATACCATGTATTTTATGAGCACTCATACTCATAAGGTCAATTCCAAGCTTTTTGGGTTTGATTGTTAATTTACCAAAAGCCTGAACAGCATCACAGTGAAAATATGCTTTTGAATTATTATTTTTAATGATACTTTTTATTTTTGAAAAATCCTGAATTGAACCTACCTCATTATTTACTGCCATAACACTTACAAAAGTTGTATTCTCATCAACTGCATTTGACAATTCATCAAGGTTAATTTTGCCTTTGATATCGGGTTTAAGGTAAACAACATCAAAACCTTGTTCCTCAAGACTTTCAAAACATTTAAGTACGCTTGGATGCTCCAACAAAGTTGTGACAACTTTTTTACCCTCACGACGACGAGCATTAGCAGTACCGAATATTGCAGTGTTATTTGCAACAGTACCACTTGGAGTAAAATAAATTTCTTTATCCTCACAACCAAGAAATGCGGAAATAGTTTTTCTTGAATTATCAAGCTCTTTTTTAGCATTATATCCACACATATGAAGAGATGATGGATTTCCAAATTTTTCGTTCATCATTTCAAGTGCTTTTTTCACTGATTTTTCACAGGGTTTAGTTGTTGCACTATTGTCAAGATAAACGTTCAAATTATTCGCCCCCACTCTGCATACTTAAACATAATAATTATACTACATAAACTATCATTTGGCAAATAAAAAATGCATTTTTTTCAGCATAATTTTAAATTTTTTGTTAATAATATTTCCAAATGTTTAAAGGAGTACATTTTTATGGAAAAAACATCTATTTCACACCGTGCAAAAGTCAGGATTGTACTATATATTACAACTCTTATTTTCGTATTAGGAATTTTTTCTGTTATCCAGACCGTAAGAGCAAACAGATATGAAAAGGAATCAATGATTATCAAACAAATGGCATTGATTGCTCTTGACGAAAATCTCAATAACATTTCTACAAATCTTGAAAAGACCATATATGTCAGCACTCCTACAATGTTATCAAAGCTTTCTGCTGAATTATGGCGTGAGGCTTCCGGTGCAAAGAACAATTTGTCAATTCTTCCCACAGGCGAAAATGCCGTAAATAACACATACAAGTTTTTGTCGCAAATTGGCGAATTTGTTATGTCCCTTGAGAGAAAAAGTGCCTCAGGCGAACAGTTGACGGAGAAAGAAAGAGAACAGTTAAAACAGCTTAATTCCTTTTGTAAAAAACTTAATGAACAGGTCAATCAGATGTGTCACGATATGCAGAATGGCAACTTTACATTTAATGACAGTAACTCCACCTTATTGAATGCGAATAATGATTTAAAAACATCAGGTGATAGCTTTGATGATACTGAACAGAGTATGACTGACATTCCAACACTTATTTACGATGGGCCGTTTTCTGACCACCTTACTCAAAGTAAACCAAAATTCTTGCAGGGACTTGAAGAAATCAGTGAAGATACAGCATTGGAAATCGCAAAAAAGGTATGCCCTAGAGAAAAGGAGTCACTCGCCTTTTCCCACAATGAAGAGGGAAATATCCCCTGCTATGTTTTCAAAGGTAACAACCAGACTGTAGCAATTACAAGGCAAGGCGGTAAGCCCTTATACATGTTAAGCTCTGAATTTTCGGGTGAAATAAAAATCAAGTATGAAGAAGCAGTAAGATATGCTGAAGATTATCTTGAAAAAATCGGCTATGATGATATGGAAGAAAGATATTATTATACTGATGACGGAATATGTACAATAAATTTTGCCTATGAAGATGATGACATAATTATGTATCCTGATTTAATCAAGGTCAGTGTATGTCTTGAAACAGGAAATATTCTTTCATTTGATGCAACGGGATATATTTCAAATCATACTGAAAGAAGAAATGTAATTCCTGCTATATCAATAAAAGAAGCGGAAAAGAAACTTAATAATCATCTTGAAGTTATTGATTCGAAGCTTTGTGTTACTCCTACAGAATGGGCAACGGAGCAATTATGTTACGAATTCCATTGCAGAACGGAGTCAAGGCAGGAACTTCTTATATATATTGATTGTGAAAACGGAGAAGAAGACAATATTCTCATTATGCTATACAGTGATGGTGGCGTATTGACGAAATAGAATAAAAGTAATATTAATAGCAAATAATATAATGCTAATATTTTTCAGGAGGTTTAAATATGAAAAAAGCAATTATAATTTCTCTTTTGGTAACTGCACTTGTCTGTGTTTTTCTGACAGGCTGCAACAACGCAGAAGACGGTATGGTTACGGGAGATAATAACAGTACGACAACAACAGATAAAAATGTTCCAAGCACAACAAAGAAAAACAACGCTATGGACAATATGGTCACAGATGCAAGTGAAGGTGTCAGCAACATAGTCAGTGGTGTCGGTGAAGCAGCATCAAATGTTGTAGATGGTGTCGGTGAAGCTGCATCTGATATTGCAGATGGTGTTGGCAGAGGTTTCAGAGATATTACAAGCTAAAATAAATTATTATTTATCGGGAAGTTGCCTTTCCCCTTTGAGGAGAAGGCAATATCCCGATAAACTCCATTTTTGATTGATTTTAATTGTCTTTCTGAATTTTCTCCATTTTCTTCCAGTTTACAAAACCATACATATCATTTAAAAAAAATACAATAAAGCATATTACAACTGAAAGGTATGATATATCGGTTATACTTGCTAATGTCCATAAGACAATTAAAACTAAATCATTCATAGCATAAGCAAGTGCAAAATACGGACTTCGTCTGAATGTTAAATAAACAGCAAGGAAGCTTGTTGTTACTGAAATTGTACTTGGCAAGAGATTTGCAGTATTAAAGTATTCAAGTATAAAATAGAATACAATTGTTACCACCAAGGTAAGTAAAAGCATAGATATAGTTTCTGTTTTTGAAATACTGTTCACCTTCACTTGTGCTTTGTTGCCTTTATAAGGATTTTTTAGCCAGGAAATCAAGGCGAAAAGTGCCATTGGCATTGACATGCATAAATATGTAATCACTTCACCATAATATGAAAATCTGTAGGATATAAAACCATAAAGGATACTGAAAACGATTGTCAAAAATTGCCCTATCGGATTTCCCTTTGCATTAAAAATAAGAAATGTTGCACCGATTATTGAAGCAGTTAATGTAAGATAATCGGTTTGTTTTAATGCAAAAAATGAAACGGTAATTAAAAGCACGGATATTGTCCATAATCCAATTTCAAATTTTGTAAAATAATTAAATAATCTCTTCATAATTCACCTCAAAAAAAGACACCCACAGATATATCTTCAAAGACCTAATGATATATCGGTGGATGCGTTGCATCACACTACCCGGTGGCAGTAAATATTCAATTCATAAAATTTATTTGTTGTTCGTTTATAAGATTATAGATTATCAAATCACTTCTGTCAAGATTTTCGTGATATATATTAACCGCAGAAAGCTGACTGTTATTATAGGTTTTAAAATAATATATGCCCTTGTCTGTATTACAACAGGATGAATATACAGTTCTTTCAAACTTATCTTCTACTTGGACACAACCATTTGTCTGTGAAACTGAATCAAGAATATGAAAAAACTGACTTATACTTTCACTCTCGGATTCATCACATACTGAATTAAGCCTTGTAAATGCTGCCCTTACAAATCGTGACATTGACGAAAGGTCACCGGGCAAACCTATTGCACCCATTCCCCTGCTGTACTTATTAAGGTCAAAGCCCTCTGCAAATCGGGTTTCAGGCTCTTCACGAGTTAAACTTAAATAGTTGTTCAGATTAAAAACCTGCATTGGAAATTCAGGGTTATTTGTCAGAATATGAACAGGGTTATAATAAATTTTCATACCCTCCTGAACACATTCAAGGACTATTGAATAATCCTTATCACTAATCATCCAATGTAGCTGTGCCGACTTATATTTTTCATTAAAATCCATACTGACTATATTTGTTTCTGTCAGCAATTCCCTTACTTCATCTACTGACGAGCAATTACGAAGAATCCAAGGAATCAATTCAAACACACCAATATTATTTTTGTCTTTTACGCAATCGCCATAAGTGGCACTGACAGGAAAATTCAGTGCAGCGACTGAAAGCCCTTTTTCATTTGTGGCATCATAATATAATGGATAATTATCAACAACAGTACCTATACCGATTATTGCATAATCCTTACAGTAATTTTTGCATAATCTGAAATTAAAGTTGTAGTTTCTCGGTGTTATTACTACTTTTTCGTTATAGGAGCACTCCATATCAAGTGTTCTGCCAAAATAATGGTCTTTTGATAAAAATGAAACTGAAGTACACATTATAATCACATCCTTTTGATTAGTATATGTACTTCAGTAATAATTATTCTTTCTTTAACATTGAAATTGTACTTTCATTTGCGACAAACACACAAATTGCTATTAACAGCAAGGCATAAGGTGTAATTTCAAAGGTCGTTGCAGTAGCAACATAGCCGAAAACCAACTGTATAGCAAAGCCTATTCCGTACGCACCACCCATATGAAATCCGGTTATATCTGCTGAATACTCTGTGCCGAATCTATTGGGCACACTATGAAGAACACTTGGGAAAACAGGACCAAACCCTATGCCGATAAGTAAAAATCCGAAGTAAGAAATACTACCTATCGGAAGTGCTAATACAATCATACCAAGTGCTGAAACAATTACAGCACCACGAATAAGATTATCATCAGAGACCTTCATTGAAATAAAGCCAGAAATAATTCTGCCAATCATTATACCACCAAAATAAAGTGAAATCCATTTTGCAGCTTCGTCAGGCATAAGTCTATGAACATTTACAAGGTATGATGCACCCCAAGTACCAATTGTAAATTCCATACCACAATATAATCCCTGAGTAATAAGACTTGTAGCAACGCCCTTGATTTTAAGAATTTCAATAAAACTCTTTTTGGGTATTGATTCTTCCTCAACAGCATCCTCAGCCTTGACTGTATTCCACTTTTTCAAGGAAAGTGCAATAATTACAGCAATAGACAACTGCATAAGTCCGATTACACGGTAGCCTGAACGCCACGAGCCTGTTTCACCTGTTAAAAACAATGACATCACCAACGGACTTATTGTAACACCTGCGCCCCAACAAGCATGAAGCCAATTCATATGCTGTGCCTTGTAATGAAGCGAAACGAAATTATTAAGTGCAGTATCAATAACACCTGCGCCATAACCCATAATGACTGCACCAAGCATCATAATAATGATATTGGGTGCAAAGCTGATGCAGAAAAGACCTGCAACAGTAAGTAATGTTGAATAAAGTGTGATTTTGCCGGTGCCAAATTTACGAATAAGCTTACCTGCTATAAGGCTTACACCACCTGTACAAAAAGCGGTAATAATGCTGTAAACTGAAGCAAAGCTTTCATCTATGCCGAAATCAAGATGAACAACCGGCCACGAAACACCAAAAAGTGAATCAGGCAATCCCAATGAGACAAATACAATGTAAATTATAACCAAAAGAAATGTCATATTATACCTCCACACAAATCATTCACATTTTAACATATTATTTTTTCATATTCAATAAAAACGTCAAAATGCTTGTAAATGTATCTGTTTGGATTTATAATTATATCATCAAATATTACGGAGATAAAATATGAAAATACTTGCGCCGGATTACTATAAGGAATTTAGATGTATTGCAGAAAAGTGCAAACACAACTGTTGCATCGGTTGGGAAATTGATATTGATGAGGACACACTTTCCTACTACGAAAATGTTGAAGATAGTTTTCACAATAAACTGATGCAAGACATTGAATATAATGATGAAAGTGCTTATTTCAGGCTTGACGGCAAAGGTCGTTGTGCATTTCTGAATGAAGATAATCTTTGTGAAATTATTTTGAATTTAGGTGAAGATGCTCTTTGCCAGATATGCAGTGACCATCCACGATTCAGAAATTATTATACTGACAGAATTGAGATGGGGCTTGGTCTTTGTTGCGAGGAAGCAGGAAGAATAATTCTTGGTCATAAAGCACCATTTTCACTTAAAATTATCTCTGATGATAATTCTCATGAAGAAAATGATGAAGCAGAAATTGAGTTTTTCAAATTCAGAAATGAATTATTTGAAATGCTGAATAGTGACAATCTCACATTACAAGAAAAAGTCCTGATTATTTCAAAAGAATGCAATTATGACGTTTCGTCATTTACTCTTGCAAAGTGGATTGATTTGTTTCTTTCACTTGAAAGACTTGACGATAACTGGACAGTCATTTTAAATCAGTTAAGTGAAGCCGACATTTCAGATATAGATTTACCGAATCACCTTGATTTATATTTTGAAAATCTTATTAAATATTTTATATACAGACATTTACAGGAAAAAGACGATTTCAAAACATTAGCTTTCATATTAATCAGCTATGAAATAATAATGAACATCTGTAAGATGCACATAAAAAATTACAAACAACTTGATTTTACAGACATTTTAGAATATTGCAGATTGTACTCATCGGAAATCGAATATTCGGACGTAAACATTGATGAAATAAAAGATAGCCTTGAATAAAGGCTATCTTTTTTTACTGTTCTAATGAAGTTTTTAATATTAATCTTGCATCTATTGTTGTAATTTCGCCGTTACAATCCATATCGGCAGCAACAAATTCTTTTTCTGTGAAATTGTGATTATCAACAATATATTTCAATGCAAATCTGGCATCAATAGCAGATACAATTTTATCGCCATTAAGGTCACCATAGACAAAAGAAGCTTTAATACTTGTTAAAAGCTCATCTAACTGCATTACATAGTTATCAAGAATACTCTGTTGTGAGAGCTTTAAGTTTGAAATGTCAACACTCAGCATCTCGTCAAGTTGGGAAAGAAGCTCTTCATCATATAAGTCACGATTCAATGAATTTGCCTCATTAATAATCTTGTTGTATTCAGTATAATTTGCTTTTCGGTATTCAGGAGCATTGACAACAGGTGCAGACGCATTTGAAGTTTCGTGATTATCGTCTTTGCTTGTTACAACACAATAATATGCCTCACAGTCATCATCAGGTGATGGCATATAATAGAATTTTGTTGCACCTTCAATAGGTGTTCCGCCTTCGTTAGATACCTTATCATTTCTGTACCATTGATACTCACAATTAAAACCAAGAGCATATACAACAATATATTCATCACCTGCAGTAACCTGCGTAGAAGATGCTTCGTGGAATACAGGGATAGGCTTAAACTGTTTGCTGTTACTTATAGCAAAATCGTATGCATAACTATCTTCATATCCATATACAATAAAGTCTGTTTTTGGTACATAGGTTATTGAAGTTGTGTTATCAGGCAATAATACACCTTTTAATGTATCGGGCAAACTCTTAATTGTCTCTGCTTGTTCAAACATCAAATATTCAACGGACGAGCCTTTGAATGCATTTTTAATAACACTCTTGATTTTTGGTAAACTGATATTTAAAAGCAACGGACAATTCTCGAACATATTGCCATTCAGTTCTTCCAATTCAGGAAGAATCGCAATTTTAAATGAGGTACAATTCTGAAAAACATAAGCACCTGTTGATTTGGTTTTCATTAAAGCACAGGCAACCAGATGCGGATTATCAGCAAAAGCATAGTTACCTACTTTTTCAACATTAAGGCCTATAAATTTATCAACAGCACTATTTCTGAAAGCATTAGCTTTAATTTCGATTAAGGCATCAAGCTCAATTTCCTTAAGTGATATACAATTCTTAAATGCACCAATTTCAAGAACCTCTAGCTTTGGTGCTGAAACGGAAACAAGGTCACTACAATCAGAAAATGCATTTAAACCTATGGATGTAAGTTCAGGAGCACTGAAAAGAGAGATACCTGAACCACTGAACACTTCTTTTCCAATATCAATCAATTTATCACAAACAACAACACCAAGATTTGGCGTATTCATAAACGCATAGTTATTAATAGTTTCCACATTGGAAAGTGTTATTGATTTAAGATTGGTACAATCAGCAAAAGAATACATACCT
>JAZSDZ010000103.1:0-3902 GCA_045531435.1 Candidatus Fimenecus sp. | reverse complement strand
TCACCCAAGTTCAAGCATTTTATCAATGCATTTTTTGGCTTTCTCAATTGTATCTGCATCCAAAGTGATTTTTTCGCCACCCTTACCCTGAATCGTGTTATAAAGGTCAACAAGTGTTGTAGCTTTCATATCAGGACAAATAAGCTTTGGTGAAAGTGCAAAGAAATTCTTATCAGGACATTCATACTGCAAAGACTCTGCAATACTGATTTCAGTACCGATAATGAAATTCTTGTGGTCACTCTCTTTTGCAAATTTCATAATACCTGTTGTTGAGCCTACATAATCTGCTTCTGCTACAACCTCAGGCTTACATTCAGGATGAACAAGCAAAAGTGAATCAGGATAATATTCTCTTGCCTTTTTAACGTCTTCTGCTGTAATCTGACCGTGGATTGGACAACCACCATTTACAAACTTAAAGGTCTTTTCAGGTACTTGTTTCGCAACGAAATCGCCAAGATTGCAGTCAGGGATAAAGAGAATTTTATCGTTATCAATTTTCTTTACAATCTGTACTGCTGATGCAGATGTAACGCAAACATCACAAACTGTCTTAAGTGCTGCAGTAGTGTTGATATATGCCACAACTGTGTAATCAGGATATTCCTTTTTGATTTCATTGATATACTCAACGCTCATCTGCTCTGCCATAGGGCAACCTGCAACAGGGCTTGTGATGTAAACCGTCTTTTCAGGTGAGAGAATTTTTACGGTTTCAGCCATAAAACGAACGCCACACATAATTACAATTTTTGCATCAGTCTTTTCTGCTAACACGCTTAACTGAAAGCTATCACCTGTGAAATCTGCAATTTCAATAATTTCACGGGCAACGTAGCTGTGAGCCAATATACAAATATCTTTTTCTTTTTTTAGCTGCAGAATTTTTTCCTGCATTTCTTTTACTGTCATTTTAATCTTCCTTTTTTGAGATTAGAATGGGATAATGCAGACGTGTAAGTCTGCCAATATGCATTGTTCTGATTAATGATGATGGTCTTCAAACTCAAAGTCTGCAGAATTGTATTCAATTCCGTTCTTGTCATAGTAATCTTTTACTGCTGCTTTGATTGCCTGTTCAGCAAGAACCGAACAATGGATTTTTACTGCAGGAAGTCCGTCAAGAGCCTCAACAACTGCTTTGTTTGTAAGCTTAAGTGCTTCGCTTAAAGGCTGTCCTTTAATCATATCAGTTGCAATTGAGCTTGTTGCGATTGCAGATGCACATCCGTAAGTGTTGAACTTAACATCTGTAATAATATCATTCTCAATTTTGAGATACATTTTCATAATATCGCCACATTTTGCGTTGCCAACTTCACCCACGCCGTCAGCATTCTCAAGTTTACCTACATTATGAGGATTCACAAAATGTTCCATTACTTTTTCTGAATATTCCATAATTATTTACCTTCTTTCATTATCTTTTCCCACAATGGTGACATATCACGAAGTCTGTCAATAATTGGTGGTAATTTTTCCAAAATATAATCCATTTCTTCAGGTGTATTTTCCTCACAAAGGCTTAAACGGAGTGAACCGTGTGCAACCTCGTGAACAAGTCCAATTGACAAAAGAACATGGCTTGGGTCAAGAGAACCTGATGTACAAGCAGAACCTGAAGAAGCGCTGATGCCCATTAAATCGAGATAAAGAAGGAGTGATTCACCCTCAACACCTTCAAAACAAGCACTTACATTACCCGGTAATCTGTGTTCACGGTCACCATTTATACGACTGCGCTCAACCGTAAGAATTCCCTCAATGAGTTGTTCTCTCATAGAAATAAGTTTCTTTGTGTTTTCTTCCATATTGTCGCAAGCGTCTTTAAGTGCTGCTGCCATACCAACGATTGCAGGAACATTTTCAGTACCTGCACGACGGTTTCTTTCCTGTGCGCCGCCTTCTATAAGGTTTGGAAGTCTTATACCTTTTTTGCAGTAAAGACCGCCAACGCCCTTTGGTCCGTGAAATTTGTGACCGGAGAAAGACATCATATCAATATTATCAGCTTTTACATCAACAGGAATATGGCCGACTGCCTGAACAGCATCTGTGTGGAAAAGAACGCATTTTTCACGACAAACTGCACCAATTTCACGAATAGGCTGTACTGTGCCAATTTCGTTATTTGCATACATAATTGTCACAAGTGCTGTATCCTCACGGATGGCATTTTTCACATCTTCAACCTTTACGATACCATTTTCATAAACATCAAGAAGTGTTATTTCAAAGCCATCTTTTTCCAAAGCATTGAGAGTGTGAAGCACTGCGTGGTGTTCAAACTTTGAACTGATAATATGCTTTTTACCTTTTTTTGCCATTAAGTATGCTGCGCCCTTGATTGCCCAGTTGTCGCTTTCACTACCACCTGATGAAAAATACACATCATTAGCGTCAGCATTGATGCATTCAGCGATAATTTTTCTTGCATCTCTTACCTTATGGAAAGCATCCTGTCCCACAGAATGAAGACTTGATGGATTGCCATAAAATTCCTGAAAACAAGGCATCATTGCATCAAGGGCAACCTTTGAAATTTTTGTTGTTGCAGCATTATCCGCATAAACCTTCATATATACATCTCTTTTCGTTAAATTTCAACATATTTCTTATTTCACAGTAAATTACTATGAATTCATTTATATGATACTACTACTGTTATTTTTTGTCAATTATAACATTATACAAATAGCACTAATTAAGGAAGAAATTTTCAGCAATTCTAACAGATGACATCGCATCCTTACCATAATAGTCTGCACCTATCATTTCTGCATATTCCTCTGTCAGCACTGCACCGCCAACCATAACAGAAACATCAGTTGTCTGTTCCTTTAAAAGTCGGATTGTTTCCTCCATACTTGGCACAGTTGTTGTCATAAGTGCAGAAAGACCAACAAGTTTAACATTGTGAGTCTTTACTGCATCCACGATTGTCTGTGGTGCTATGTCCTTACCTAAATCAATCACATCATATCCGTAATTCTCAAGAAGGACTTTAACAATATTTTTTCCTATATCGTGGATATCACCTTTGACAGTTGCAATAATTATTTTACCCTTTTTAGCACTGTCTGAACCACTGTTTGCAAGATGTTTCTTAATTATTTCAAAGCTTACTCCTGCAGTTTCTGCACTCATTAAAAGTCCGGGAAGGAAAACTCTGTTTTTTTCAAAATCCTTACCAACCTTGTCAAGTGCAGGAATTAAAATACCATCGATAATTTCAAATGGAGTTTTTGTTTCAAGTTCCTTTTCAGTTTCCTGTTTTGCTTGTTCTTTAAGTCCTTTTATAACGGCTGTTTTAAGGTCAACAGAATCTGTTTTTACTTCCATTTTTGTGTCAGTAACATTTGAAATATATTTTTCAAAATTCTTATCCATACCCATCAAAGCATTGTATGAATAATATGCATTCATCATCATTTCACTTTTGGGATTGATAATTCCTGCACTAAGTCCGTTGTTCAATGCGAGTGTGAAGAATGTTGAATTTAAAAGCTCACGATTTGGAAGTCCGAATGACACATTTGAAACACCTAAAACAGTATGAGCACCTAATTCATTTTTAAGTCTGCGAACACATTCAAGAGTAATTTTTCCATTATCCTTGTTTGTGCTGACAGTCATACAAAGTGGGTCAAAAACAAGGTTATTCTTGCAAATTCCGTATTCACTTGCTTTATTTATTATTTTTTCAGCAATTGCCATTCTGCCCCCAACAGTTTCAGGAATTCCGTTTTCGTCAAGAGTAAGACAGACAACCACACCACCGTATTTTTTCACAAGCGGAAACACAGAATTCATTGACTCTTCTTTACCGTTGACAGAGTTAATCATTGGTTTTCCGTTATAAATACGAAGTGCTTTTTCCATAAGTCGGATCGTAGCCA
>JAZSDZ010000049.1:0-3951 GCA_045531435.1 Candidatus Fimenecus sp. | reverse complement strand
TATCGGGAGATGAAGGGAATGGTGTTGCCCTCGTCGATAAGCGCGACGGTCTCCTTAACCTGCTCCTCCTTGATCTTGAATTCTTCTGCTAGGGTCTTTAAGATATCCATTGGTTTCTCCTTAATATGCGTTTTTTATCTGTCTGATATCTTTTCCCAGGAAAAGAAGCGAAACATAATTGCCGATAATTCTTGAAACTACACTTTCAGGATAGCGGGATTTCATTTCATCAAAGCTTAGATTGGTGCTGATGATTGTTGGCACACCACGAGCAATTCGGCTGTTGATAATGTTGTAGAGTGCTGATATTGCAACGGCACTTGAAAACTCTGCACCTAAATCGTCAAGAATAAGCAAATCCGCATCAATAAGAATATCTTCTGTTTCAAAGGTGTCTGCTCTGCCGAATTTTTCGCGTTCAAGCTTATTAAGAAATGTAATGACAGAGCCATAGACCACATTGTAGCCCTTTTTGATTACCTCGTTAGCGATAGCAAGTGACAAATGGGTTTTACCGAGTCCCGTTCTGCCACTAAATAAAAGGCTTACTGAATCAATATCGAAATTTTTGGCATACTGCACACATTTTGCATATACATCACTCATAATCTCATATGGTGATTTGCCGTTTACTGATTTTTTAGGATAATACTCAATGTCAAAATCCTCAAAAACTGAAAGTTCAAGCGGTGTCATTGTCGACATTTTTTCTGCCGTATATTTTTTAAGCAAATCAGTATAGCAAGAGCAATAGCTCGTACCATATGATACACGAAGCTCACTGTTATAATCCTCGATTATGCCTGTATCCTTACATTTTTCGCAGGTATAATTCACATCAAGATAATTTTCAGGAAACTTTAATGCTTTAAGAAGATTTTTTCTTTCCTCACGAAGCTGACTGTTCTTTTCACGGATTCGCATAAGTACAGCCATAGCATCTTCTTTTGGTTCTGAAAACGCTTTTACTGTTTCAAAGCCTGTTTTCGCAAGTTCCTGTTCGATAAACTGAAATTCAGGGTATTTTAATGACAATTCATTTTTATGCTGTTGTGCAGTCATTTCTGCATTGTCACGCCTTCTTCTGATTTCCAGAGTTGCTTTTTCGTGAAGTTCTCTTGAATATGCCATTTTTATGCCCCCCTGCTTCTCTTTCTCTTTTTATTTTTCATTGAACCAAAATCCTTTGGATTTTCAGTTGCATTCTTTTCTGCCTTTTTAACATCAAATGATGTTTCCTTCGGAGTAGTTGTCTTCTGTGACTTTGTCTGGAATTTTTTTGTACCCTTTTCAATTTCCTCCAGGTTCTGCATACCCTGTTTGCGCCAATTCTTGATTGTACCGTTCATATGAGTAACATTATTCCATACAAGGCGACCTGTTTCCTTTTCAGCTTTCATAATGTCAAACGCCTTATTTATCTCATCAATTGTATATCCCCAACGAAGCCATTCACAGAAAAGCTCAAGGACTGCAAAAGTAGGTGTTGACTTATCGTTATTTGTACGGGTTGCAAGTTCACGGAAAACAGACAACGCCCTATCAGTTTCATTTATGTAATCATCGGCAGAATTCATATCCGTAATGCCATTTTCTGCCCAATACTTCGCAATATTTAAAATGTCATTCTGACTTGTGTTATCAATATTCTTTGCAAAGTGGAGAAGGCAGTTTGCCACATCAGGCTTTATGCCGTAACGATAAACGACGGAATAAATTGCACATTGCATTGTATAGCCAAGTGTTTTACCAAGAATTTCCTGTGCCTCGTTAAATAGTCGTCCTATTGAACGATTCTTTTTAAGAACTGCATTGATTTCTTCCTGAGTAGGATTTGTGAAACGGATTTCAGGAAGTGGCAACTTTGCTTTTTCAGGTGTAGTCACCTGCTTTTCAGTTTTAACACTTGTTTCTGCTTTTTCACTTTTTAATATTCCGTTATCGGTCCAATACTCCACACATTCTTTTACTGTAGCGAGAGAAAGGTTGGTAACTTTTGTGATTTCTTCTTCTGTTGTTTCCGGATTTCGGAAAATGGCAATAATAACCTTAAGCTGTTCGCCACTTGCGAATTTAAGTCCTTTATCAGCAATTTCTGTAGGCAACGAAAACATTGACGAATACACCTTTGGGGAAATCCTAAACATACCTTTCACTCCTTTACATTTTAATGGGACAATAAGTATATCATATAAAAATATTTTTTGCAATGAGAATTTGCAAAAGCAAAAGGGAAAAATCATTCTCCATTCAGAACGAAAAACAATAGTCACCCTGAACAGAGTGAAGAATATCGTGAAATGGGTAAGAGATTCTTCGCTTCGCTCAGAATGACCTAAAAGTTCATTTTCAGACAAAAAAATATGGATGCTTTAAAACACCCATTAAATTAAGAATATCAAATTTTTAAACAAAAGTCAATAGATTTAAAAAAGTTTTGTTGGCATATTATACAAAATCTCTGTTATAAACAATAATTAATTATTAACTTTGTACAAAATTACATATTGAAAAAGGTGTTTACATATGTTATATTATAGACACAGAAAGGAAATGGTGATTCCAATGTACAGGTAAATCACAAAGGTTCTTAAAGCCGGAACAAAGTTTAGTTTTAAAATAGTAAATAAAGTGTAGCAAGCAGCACAGACGAAATAATTAATAATTTTTATATAGATAAGTGCTTGCAAACTAAAGGTTGTTTAAGATTTAAGAACTGAGAGAGGTCTTCCAAATTTGACAAATAGGTTCTGATGCATGAAAGGGTCTCGCTTTTCGAGAATGATTGATGACTGTAGAGAGTGTAATGGAGTTGAAAATCAAGAACAGGAAGACAAAGAATCTGTAGAATGAGAGGTAGATAAAAAGATGTTAGATATCAAGAGTGAACAGAAATAACCCTCCGAGTCAGTGAAAGATGTGTAAAGAAACATCGGCTCCGAGGGTTATTTCATTTTTATAATCACTTTTTTATATTTTGTTGATTTCCGTCCCAAAGGGGCGTTTTTTTATGCCTTTTGCCTGTTTTTTCCTTCATTTTCCTTGACATATATTTTTATGAGTATTATAATTTCTCTGTTACAAAAATCGTTCAACCAAAACTTATGAAAGGAGGCAGAAACCAATGACAAACCGTTGGTATAATTATCGAAAAATAAATGTAAATGAACATTTCTGCCCTTTTCTTCAATACATACCCTTTTCTTGCGATTGATTTTATCATTTAGGATATTGTATTTCGTCACCGTGGGTAGAAGTACCTACGGCTTTTTTATTTTTAATAAAAAGGAGGAAACTTATGAGGTGGATTAAACTTCACGAACCTGTTAAAGTCCCCATCTTCAAAAATGCTTTATTTGCGTTAAAGCTTGTATGGGAAGCGGACAAAAGACTTTTAATCGGCTATCTTGTTACGGAAATATCTAACAAGGTTTTATCAATGTATGTTCAGAATATTTTGTTCTTAAATGTTCTTTTAAGCATAATTGATGGCGACGCAGATTTTCAAACATATTTTGTTTATCTTTTACTTTTCTTTGGTGTATATCTGCTTGTAAATGTGATTTCAGCATTTGCTGAGAGAACAAGACTGATTTCCGCTAAAGTTGTTCTTAAAGAACTTAACAATAAGATTTTTCAAAAGGCAGTACAGCTTGATGTAAGTTGTTATGAAAACCCTGAATTTTACGACAAATATCAACGAGCAACTCTCGTGCTTTCTTCAAGCTATTACGACCTGATTTGCTGGGATGTTGCAGCCATTGTTGGTGGTATTAATTCTATAATTACCACAATTTTGCTGTTTAATTTGTATTTTTATTATATTAATGCCAATACCGAAACCCCCATACCGATACTTTATTTTTGGGTTGTAGTTTTAACATTTATAGTTTTTCTTTTTATGAATTACTATATGTTTACAATGTTGATCACATTTAAATTATCAATTAT
>JAZSDZ010000073.1:0-20893 GCA_045531435.1 Candidatus Fimenecus sp. | reverse complement strand
AAGTTTCGGTAGCATATCCTTCATATATGCCCGTACCTGCTCGGGTGTAAACTGCTCATTTGCCATATGTCCGACACAGACATCAATTAAATCGTCCATATCGTGATACATATATTCACCGTCAGCATAACACCATTTGCAGTAATCTTCATTGAAAATGCCGTCTTTCTCTTTGCTGATGTTTCCGTCTTCAAGTGGCATACCGCAACATTGACAGATAAGCTGTCTTGGAGAACCTAAAAGAGTGTTTATAGAAACATCAAACAGCTTTGACAACAACTTCAATGTTTCTGTGTTGGGTGTAGTTTCACCATTTTCCCAACGAGACACTGCCTGACGGGTAACGAAAACTTTTTCAGCAAGTTCATCCTGCGATAAACCTTTTTTAGTTCTCAATTCAAGAATAATATCTTTAGTTTCCATATTGTTATCACCTCAAGAATATTGTAACACCGAATGGTAAAATGAACAAGCAACTCGCTGTTGCTGTAGGTTTGACATATTGGAGTTTGTTGATTATATCGGTGTTCCTACTTCGATTAAGTTACCATCCAAATCGTAGAATCGGATTACTCGCTGTCCCCAACTATGTGTCATAAGATGATTTACATATTCAATCATAGGGTATAATCTTTCTAATTTTTCAATAAATGATTCGATGTCCTGCTCCTCAAAATACAATTCACAAGCGTTATTCTTTGGAACAATATCTCTATCTAAAAATTTTTTCCAAATTTTTTCGTCTTGAAGGACAAGTCCCTCTGTTAAAATCATATTACCATCGTTGTCAAGCACCAACTCTATACCAAACAAGTCGTGATAGAATTTTCTCGATTTTTCTATATCTTTAACAACAATCAAAATGTTCTTCAATTTCATATCATTTCTCCGTCAAATTATTATTTATCTGTGAGCTTTAAAATCAATTTCTGCTTTTCTTGCTTGACTGCATAAATCCTTTGTCTGCAATTTGTATTCCTTGCCATCTTTGATGAAATGAGTTCCGCATTGTCTGAATTCAAAACTGACATTATTTCTGATGCATTGCTCTCGGATGTCAATCACCCAAGCATAATCAAGAGGTCTTGCAAATTTATCCGACTCTCCACCGACAACTACAAGTTCAATATTATCAAGATAAGGTTCAATATTTATTTTTTCAAGCAACGGTTGGGCGGTAATACACTTGTGTTTTATTGGAAGTGATTTGAATAATGACAGTCTTTTGTCGGCATTTTTTTGAGTTTCAACAGTACAGCACACAACAACATTCTCATATCCATCGCCCCAATCGTCAGGGACACAATCTGCAAATCTTTCAATGCGTTTTGTGAGAAAAAGAAATGTGCAGTCCTGTCGCTCTTTTATCATAGACCAACATTCTTTGCGCCACTCATCCGCTTCTTCTATTAAAAAATCTGTTGAAAAGCAAAGATAAACAATCCCTGATTTCATTTTGTAGTTTCCGTTTTTTAACCGCTCAATAGGTTTGTAAAAATCTTTTGTTTTTACAATGTCGTTTGTATTAACACCACGTTTGGCGTCACCTTTATGAATATAGCAATGCAGACACCCGTCACTGCATTTTTTACAACCTCGCCATGGATTCCACATAGCCATAATAAATACTTCCCAAATTCTTATTTGTACAGATAATTATACCATCCATACCAAGAGAAGTGCAATAGTTTTTAGTGCTGTTGCAGGTTGTCATGGGTGGTGATTTTTATACTCCGTACACTTTTATCCATACTCCGTACACCTTTACCCATACTCCGTACACCTTTTATTTATACTCCGTAAACGATTACCCATACTCCGTAAACGATTACAATTACACCGATGCTTCTAAAAATGCAAAAAGCACTCATTTTCAGAGTGCTTGGAGGCATAAAAAAGACCGAAACCCCTATATTTCAAGGGATTTCGGTTGTATTACCTAAGTTGTACTTAGGTGGTCGGAGTGACAGGAGTCAAACCCCTTTAACTGGTAGTTTAAATGGGTATATCAACGCTATGAAATATAGAAAATACTTCTACAAATAAGCAATTTTCAATTCATCACAAATTCATCACAACACCTTGCCACACTACGATTTTAATAGTGCGGCTGCTTGTGGGTGGAGGTGAAGATGATGAAATATGTTGCTATGCCACATTTTACAAGGGTTGATAACAAAATAGTAAAGACATGTGCTATCGTTGTTTTCAAAAAACATATTCCTATTAAGGTTGTGAAGGATGTATCTTTAGATGTTAAAGCAGTTCAAGATTTAGTTAAAAGATTAAACGAAAACGAAGTTGAACTTGTACATCTTTTCGATGTTATTGAAGATTTTTATTTTGAACAAATGTAATATTTAAACACTAGTCAAATCTTGCTTTATGTGTCAAATTAATGTATAATTTCACGAAAAGGGGAGATTATACATGCTGTCAATATGCTTAGCGTTACTTCAAAATCCGGAAGACAAACTGCGATTTGAAGAATTCTATAACAAATTTTATGACACAGTTTATTTCATTGCGAAAGACCATTTGAAAACTAAAGAAGCAGCCGAGGACTGCGCACAGGAAATAATGATTAAATTTGCAAAAGACTTCCATAACATAAAGCAAGATTTTGACGATAAAAGTTTTAGGAACTACATTCGAGTAGTAGCAAAAGGCATTTCAATTGATATGTATCGTAAAGAGAAGAAACATATCGAAAATGTCATAGATGCTGACCTAACAGAATTTCGCAATCTTTCTGTTGATGAATTTGAGGTTTGCGACACAATGCTTTTAAAACAAGCTGTTGATGCAATGCCTGAATCATACAGATATGTTTTCTATTTGAAATATTTTCATGAATTCAGCGGTGCAGAAATTTCTGCAAAAACAGGAATATCCGAAACATCTGTCAGACAAAAATGCATGCTCGGAATGAAATTCGTGAGAAATTATATAAAGGAAGCTGAGAATAATGACTAATTTAGCAAAGGCTTGTGAATTGTCACTCAACGACTGGTTAGAAACTTTTCCTGATACAATCCCTGAAGCAGAGTGTAGCAAAAAGCACGAAAAGTGGAAGAAAAATCTTTTTAATAAAATGCGTGATGACCACTATCACAGATTTACAACGAGAACAATTAAAGTGATGTTGGTGGCAGCAATTTTATGTGCGTTGTTGCTGACAGCATTTGTTATTCCGTCATCAAGGGAATTTATGCTTGATAAGTTTGATATTGCGAGTAGGTATAAGCTAACTGAAAATAATAAAAACTCTGTAGATGGTGAAATAACCGTTGGGTACATACCGGAAGGATTTAAACTTGGAGGAAACGTTGATTTAAACCGGCAAACAAGTAATACATATTTTAACGAAAAAGGTGAGTATTTTACGATTTTTAAGTATTCATCATCAATGGAGGTTGACTTTAATACCGAACACTTTGATTCAGAAGAAATAATGTTTGATAATGTAAAATATATTTACTGTAAAGGTAACATGGATGTTAATAACATAATCTGGACTAAAAATGATTATGTATACAGAATTGACGGAACACTTACAAAAGATGATTTTCTAAAAATTGCAAAAACAATAGAATAGACTAACAAAATCTTTCTTAATTACGATATAGTGGGTTAAGGGAGGTGAAAATAATGTCAAATATTATCAAAAAAAGTCTTAGTGTTGTTTTAATTTTTACAATGCTTTTCTCAGTTTTTGTAATCAATTCTTCTGCAGAAATAGTTGAAGATGAGAATGTTGTAATGCCTCGTTTTACCACTATTAGCGCAGTTGCCACATCTTTTACAATAAGCGGAATCAATTCAACCTCATCAGTATCTCTTTCGTCACAGTATTCAACATCACTCTATATTAAGATAGAGTTGCAAAAAGAAAAATCAACTGGTTATGAAACTATTGAAACATGGACAAAGTCAGGTACAGGTTTAGTTCTTGCTCTTGAAAAAGATAGACTTATCAATGTTTTCAGTGATTATAGAATTAAAGTGACTTGTACAGCGGGTAGCGAAACATATACAAAATATGACTATCCGGATTAAAAATTAAAAACAACCTCTGTAATATTTACAGGGGTTGTTTAACTATTTTTCAAGAATATTTATAAGGGGACATGAAAATGAAATATGAGATTTTCCCTCATAAAGTGACAATCGAGGGAGAAACAATCGATACATTTGGTATTGTGGCAACTGACCAACAGGGGAATACATATACTTTTGATGACATTACTACATCAATGGAATACCTTGAAAAGTTTGTTGCTTTTCTTAACGAAGAAAATGTTTCTCTTAAATGCTTTAAAATATTTCTTGAACTCTTTATAGATAGTTTATAGGTAACAAAAAGGACTGGTGTAAAAACCGGTCCTTTTTTAATACTCTTTTACTTTTTTAATACATTCTTCACAGAGAGAAAGTTCTTCATTTACATTTTCTGCTGTGCTACACAACTTGCATTTTGGCGTTACAACCTCAATGGTCAGTTTGCCATCATTCTCATATAATACAACCTTTGTACCTGCACTTATATTCATCTTGTTACGATATTCCTTCGGTAAAACAATTCTCCCAGCCTCATCCACTGTCTTGACTGTTCCATAGAGCATATTTATCACCATTTCCTTGTCGAATTTTGTTGTGTCATACCACCAATATACTAAAAATGGCAATAAATGTCAAGAATGTTAAAAGTGTTTTAGAATGAAGTCTCCTGTTTTGATTTATTCTGTGTAGGCTTATTTCGTTTCCAATTGAATTATACGAAGTGTTTAGTTAGATATGCACCAATTTTTGTGCGATGTGAAATATATAATAAATTAACATTTGTCAATAAAAAGCATTTTTTTATAATATTAACTACTTTTTTTCAAAAATTGGACCAAGTTCGTTTTCTTATACGATATATAGGTAAAAGCAAAAAGGAGAGAATTTAAAATGACAGAGCAAAAAAGAAAAGTATTAGCAAAGAAGATTATTGAAAACCAAAAGTTTGATGAATGCACAAAAACCTTATATAACAATTATTGGCGTAAGTGCTCGATTATCTGCACATTGGTCGCTACGGGATATTTCACATTTTTCACAATCCTGCACGAAAACTGCAGACCGTCAAAATTTGCAGACTGGCTATTCGGTTTTTTATTCATAGATATTATCGTAACTTGTGTGATGCTGACTGCTGTATTTATGAAATCGGATTTTTACCGTTCAAATGGTGCAAAGTACAACACGATTAAAGGCGTTTTATTAAAAATACTCTGCTTTTTTGATTGCATGGTGCCTATTATGTACATGCTTGTGTACTTTAATTTTGACCCAAGCACAGGAGAACTTTATATGCCAGTATGGAAAATCATCATATATGCACCATTGGTGTTTGGTCTTTTGGTATTAGGTGGAGCATTTATGAACACAACAGCACCATATTCACAAGGCGCAGACAAGATGACTAAAAATGACTGGAGAATGATGCGACAGGAACAGGAATTAGCAGGACTTGACCCTGATAAAATGCCGATTACCTTGTCACCTGACAAAATTAAAGGTATGACAAAATCCGATTGGCATATGCTCGGTATGGACCTCGAACTCGCAGGTTATGATGTATTTAAGAAGTAAACAAAAACTCCCCGATTAAGGGGAGTAAAATTATATTATGACTTATACAACATTAAGTAAATAATCGATTGCTTTTGTAAATATAGGAATATATCTCTTTACATCATCAACAGAAGCAATATTAAATAATAAAAGAGTTTTTTCTTTGTCAGCTTTTCTGTTTGGCGCGTCATCGTTTTGAATTGAAAGTTTCTTTAAAATTGTGTGACGTTTTGTTTCACTTTTTTCAGACTCATACTCATCTGCACCATCGTGGAAATATTGTCTAATGGCAATATACCAACCCTTTTTATTTCTGTCAATTCTAAAGAAACAAGTATAATCTCTAGTTGGAAATTCATCAGGTGATAAATCCCACTTATCAGGTGAAGTTTTGTTTGTATTAAAAATGAAAGTGTATTGGGTGCATGGTCTACCATAATTGTTTACGTCATACTGCTTTTTTTCGTTGTATTTTGAATCTGTATTTTCAAAAATTTGGTGAAGCACCCATTCAGTAAATTTTCTTTGACCATAACGGTCGCTTAAAATATTATTAAATGTGTTATTATCAATATTATTAAAATCCAAATCATCAATTTTTTGGCAGAAAGAAACACGATGTTTGAAAAATTCAGAGAAAACTTCAAGTAAAGAATCTGCTTTTGAAATACGTTCAATATATTTTGCAAAGTCAATATAATCAAGATTTCTGAAGTTTGATGCTTCACAAAGCTTCTCTTCCCAAATAGTTTGCTTGCCAATTTTAAAGAAAACACCAAAGATATCAGCATCTGTACAGTTTTCACGCTTTTTGATTGCGTTCATATAACGTTCAAGCTGATTGTCATGAAGTGACGAGAAAACCTTATCTTCAATAATAATGATTTTCTTTGTATTGTCATTAAGGCTTACAATTGCTTTAATATCTGAGTGGTCTTCTTGTTGTTTGATTTTAATTTCCTTAATTTCATCAACAAATGGAAATTCAATTAAGTTCAAGAATTCAATAGCAATATTTCGTTTTTCAGTGCTATTAAAGCAATCTAATATGTAACAGAAAACAGCATCCTGTGATAATTCTTTAGTAGCAAATTCAAAAATATTAGGTTTGTTATTTAACATGACAAAGCACCTTTTTCATCAATTTTATATTCATATTATACCCCCCATATTTTTTTGTCAACATATTAAAAGTTTCACAATAAGCGTATGCACCATTTTTGCACCATAAACTATTATATTCTATACTCAAAAGGAGTGGTTTTATGTCAAACAAAAGACTTGATTTATGGCGAATATCAGCATTTAATATCATCAATGAACATACACCAATAGAGAATTACAGCAATTATGAAACACTTGCATGGTGCGATTTCGACAATATGTATCATTTGCCTAAATTTGTAACAAGATGTATCGCTGGTGGCATTAAACCACTTTGTGGTGTGGCATTCAAACTGAAAACCCCTGAAGCTTGTTTAACAGATGCTTTATGTGTTGTTTGTTATGCAGAAGACAATGAAGGTTGTGAGGAATTACAATTTTTATATAGTCGCTCTGATGATGGTGAAATTAATTATGAGGATTTTTGCAAACTCTCAAATCATCTGCAGGTTGGTTTGGATTTGATTCTTGATGAAATTGAAATGCTTGCCATTGAAAGCATTCTTGAAACTATTTTTGTTCCTGATTTTGTGCTTATTGACTTGAATCAAAACTCATTCAGAAGTTGGAAGAGATGTCAAAAATTTCTTGAAGATAATAATGTATTGATTTGTGGTAGTTCGTTTTCTATGTTACGCTCACTATCGGATGAAGAGGTTCTGGAAGATTTTGATTTTTTGGGTGAAAAAGCCTATGAATATGTAGTTGAAAATCCACGAAAAATTGCCGATATAATTTCGGGCAATTACAAGTTTGATGTTTCACTTATTGAAGAGATTGAAGATAAAAGAGAAGAATGGAGATGCACATTTTAATGCACTAAAAATAGTACATTAATTATTGAAAAGAAAGAGGATGTGTTGTATAATGCAATTATCAAATAAAAGTGAGGGCTGAAATATGGATGCATTAGAACCTAAAAAGTTAGCACTAATCAGAACATTGCAAATTCTTAAAACTCATAGTGATTTCAATCATCCTTTGACTCAGGAAGATATTTCTCATTATCTTGAAAATGATTATGGCATATTCATTGAGCGAAAGGCAATCAGCCGTAATCTTTCACTTTTAAGAGAAGCAGGGTATGAAATCGAGTCAACAAGAGCAGGTAGTTACCTTGACTGTCGTGAACTTGAAGATGCTGAACTTCGTATGCTCATTGATGGCGTTCTTTCAAGCAAATACATAACATCAAAGCATTCAAAGGACTTGATTGACAAGCTTTGCAATATGTCAAATAAATATTTCCGTTCTCATGTGAAAAATATTTTCTCTGTCAACGATTGGAGCAAGACCGATAATCAGGCACTTTTCTATAATATCGAAATTGTTGACGAGGCAATCGAAAGTAAAAAGCAAATCAAGTTTGATTACAACAAATATGGTATCGATAAAAAACTTCATCGCACCACAACTCATTATGTAAGTTCGTATCAGTTGATTTTGCATAATCAGCGTTATTATCTTATGGCACTTAGTGAGCGTTGGAAGAATATGGGATATTATCGACTTGACCATATTACAAATATGTCAATTGTTGACGAGCCACTTACACCAATAACATCAGTTGATGGCTATAAAAATGGCATTGACTACAAAAAACTTGCAACTGCGTTACCTTATATGTATAATGACAAGCCTGAAATTATCGAAATGATTGCACATAAAGGCATAATCGACCAACTTGTTGATTGGTTTGGCAAAGATATTAAATTCACAGAGCTTAATGAAAATCAAATCAAGGTGGAACTTGTTGCAAGTCCATTAGCTATGGAAAACTGGGCAATGCAGTTTGTAAAATATGTGGAAGTTGTAAAACCAGTTTCACTTCGCAATTCGCTAAAGGAAATAATCAATTCAGCACAAGAGAAATATAAATAAAAATTGACCTGCCTGAAATATGGCAGGTTTTTTATGCACCAAAAATGTCACATCAACTCTTTTATAATAAACTCATCAATTATAAAGGAGTATGAAAATTATGACAATTGTAAAGGGTATTTTATTTGATGTTGAAATCGAAAACAATGCAACACGCCTTGTTTTTCCTCGTGCTATGCAAAGAATTGACGAAATGGCTTTTGAGAGTTTAAATCTCCTGACTACAAGCATTGAGTCGATTGAGATTGAAGATGGCAACGAGTATTTTCATAGCAAAAATAACTGCCTTATTGAAACTGCAACAAAAACTCTTGTGCTTGGTTGTAAGAACAGTATCATTCCAGATGATGGCTCTGTCGAAATAATCGGTGAATATGCATTTAATGGTTGTATGGGTGCAACGAGCATTGAAATCCCTGAAGGTGTAAAAGAAATTCACAATATGGCTTTCGCCTATACTGATTTTGAAGAGATTGTTATCCCTGAAAGCATTGAGTTGATTGCTGAAGACTGCTTTATATTAAACCCGCAACTTAAATCCATCACCATCAAAAGCAAAAATGCTTTTATTAACAATCTTGCATTTGGCACAATTCTTGAACTTTATGACTTCTATCAGGAAGAAGCATACCCTGCAAACTCTGATGACCTTGTAATCAAAGCACCAAAAGATTCTACAGCAATAGCATACGCTAAAAGATTTGGAATTAAATATGAAGAAATATAAAACAAAAGGAGAAATTACAATGAAAAAATTATGGGTATTATCAATCAGAACATCTTTGCCTTATGAATGTGAAGTAAAATCAGATTCAAAAACAACTTTTTCTGCATTTGAAACATTTGAAGATGCAAAAAAAGCATTGAGAGAAGAAATGAAAAAGCTTGCTTTCACAAAAAACAGTATGTTTGACGGAAACGGTAAAATTATTGCGTTAAAAAAATACACAGCAAACTTGGATGATTATGATGATGACGAGGTTTCCGATGATGCTTTGACAAAAGATGTGTTAACAAAAATCCACGATGCATTCTTTTCAATTTTCAATGGCGAGGATACTTCGTTAGGTATAGAAGAAGGTGAATATACCGATTATATGATTACATTTAATTATGATGATAATGCAATCAAATCTTATGGTGATTATGATGGACCTTGTAATGGCTATGACCCATATATTGCAACAAACGCTTTTTCAATGGAAGAAGAAAAAGACTACTATATTTACATTGATGATTTACTCGGTCAAAGTTATTCTGCCGAACTTTACATAGACTTAAAACAAGTTGAAGTTAAATAAAACATAAATAACACTATAAAAACAACCCGACTATTAAATTAGCCGGGTTTGTTGTTTTATTATTCCATACTATCAATTCTACACTTAAGACGATACAAAAGGTCTAGTCTGTGCTCGTCATCAATCGGCTTTGTGTGTTTATCAAGTGCAGATAAGAAATCGTCATAGTATGGTGGTTTAACGCCATTATATTTTAAAAAGATATCTTTAACATCAGAATAATGGAAGATTTCATATTTATCACCACTCGAATATTTCTGACTTAATAAGTTCTTGTTTATAGAACTATAATCAGGTGCAAGAATATATGCTTTAATCTCTCGATTACCTCTTGCTTTGTCAGCTTTTTCCAAATAATCTGATAATTGAGAAAGATATTTTTTGCTTTCATCAACTGCAAAACCATTTTCATAAGTATATTCTATTTTTGATTTGTTTTTATTCTCGTTTTCATTCTTTTTAACAGGCTCTTTCTTGATACCATTAATACCTGACTTAATTTTGTTTTCGATGATTATATAGTGTTTATCATCAATGATACGAATGTCCATTCGTTCTTTTTCTCTTTCAACAGTATAGTTATCAACCAAATCTATATTAAATTGTTTTTTTACAAAATGTTTTAACAAGTCAGGATAATTAGAAAAATAATAGAATAACATATTGGAGAACATAACTTCATTGTCTTGCTGACGTGTTATTTTAAAAAAGTTATCATTATACTTAATTTCATCATCAATTTTAGATGTGTCACAAAATGGGGTATCACTTGCACCTTTCCAAAATTCATTTTTTTCATCATTAAGAATGTCTCTTAAGACATTATATGCATTAGTGTTATCATCTTCGTAATAATAAGCAAGCATACTTTCATTTGCAATTTTTTTGCCATCGCTTTTGCCACCGTCAGCAGGTAAGAAGTAAACATCGTTTAACAACTCGGTGTTCTCCGCCTTATAGGTTAAGTAGAAAGTCTTTTTAGGCAAGCAGATTTTATCAACTTTCATACTTACGAGGATTCCTTCGTCACCTTCATGAATTTTGCTAAGTTCCTTGCCACCATATTTAATTGCTTCATTTATGGCTTTTAAGCACTTTTTCGTTTCGTCAACTTTTTTTGTGCTATTATCTACTTTTGCAATTTGATTCTCTTTGCTTGATGATATACCTTGTGTGTAAAATTTGCTATTTTCACCGAGCTCTGCTTTACCAAGAACTTCTACTATTCCATTGCCAGCATTGCGAATAAATATGATTCCTTTAATATTTTCTTTTTTAATTTTATTGTTAATTATACCTGCTGGTGTAATGTATATGTAAAAACCAGGATTATTATCTTTGTTATTTGGGTCATCATCAGCTCTAAAAAAGTTAATCATTTCATGAGGCAAGTTATCTTTGTTTTGCCCGTAACGACCGGCATAGGTATTGTTTATAATTATAACATCTTGATTTTCAATATTATTTTTTCTCATATTTCCACCCCATAATATTTTTCTTCATTATATAAAATCGAATTTCAAAATTCAACTATTCCGCCACTCGTTCAAGTTCTTCCCAGAGTTTTACCATAGCATATGTGTCAAGCTCGCAATATTTAAGTAAATTGTATCTTGCTTTTTGTTGTTCTTCAGGTGGCAAATCCTTAATTCTTGGGAAAAGAGTCATTGCCTCAGTACCATTATGTACATCTTCAAGATTGTGATAATTAAGTTCAGGGTCGTCTGGGAATAAGGCAGGTAAAACAATCTTAATTGAGAATTTTCCACCCATAGCCATTGCCTTGTTGTAATAATATCCTGAACGGAATGGTACAAGGAAGTCGGCCATATTGCTTTCTATATTCAACAAATGTGTTGCTAAATCAGGAAATGCTCTTGCTAACTCCCTGATTCTGCCACATTCAAAACCCTTGTTGTATGCAGTAACACAAACATCCATAGGAATATCTTCACAAAGTCTTTCTGCAAGTGCACGACGAGGGTCAACACCTGATTCTGCAAGAAATTCCTTGTGTTTTAACTCGCCACCTTCATGCTCAATGTAGTGCAAAGAGTATTGAAAGGGTATTTGGTCATAAGGACTTGTGCCTTTGTACTGTGGTATTACTTGTTGCATAGTTTCAAAGTCAAGAAAATACAAAGGATATGAAAGTGTATCAAGAAATTTGCGTATATTATCCTTATCAATATATGGTTCCTGATTTGTATTAGTAAAGAGTATCTGACGAAGTTGTATTTCATTTTTGATTTTGCCATTGTTAAGCAAATCATCATATGAAACGATACCCTGATTATAGTATTCAATCATCTTTTTAAATCTCATACTGTAAAGGTCAAAACCAGAAGGCGATGGAAGATGTTTAGTGCAGTGTTCCCAAAAAGCACATTCATAAGGGTCACGACAATGCAACCCAATATCAATATCAGGTTCGTCTTTTAATGCCATAACTTCTTCTGCACGACGCAAAAGTGATGGCACATTCTGTATTTCAATATCAACTGTGTCTGACATATCGATAATCTGGAACAACTTGTCAATTTCAATCTCGTCACCACGAATATAACTACTATCAATACAAACAAGATAAGTGCCTGTAACATTTACCCCACAATGCTCAAGTACATATTTTTGATATGCAATATCAACACCATAAATGTATTTTGCTTCAGTTGAACTCTTAACCTCATAAATAGCATATCCGTCGCCGTCTTTACGAAGAATATCAACTGCACAGTAAAGCCCGTTGTAATTGAAAGATGCCTCGCAGATATTCGGGGCACCTTCGTCTATGTATTGATTGGTAAGTCGTATCATTTCATTAAGGTCAAGCTTGCCATCTTCCTTGAAAGAAGTAACCTCAATAAAGTCACCGAACAAACCCATAGCAAGGTCGCCCACAACATTACCTTCTTCAAAACGAGCTTGTAACGCCGGGTCTTCAGTTTTTTCTTCAGGTTTAAATTTGTTAAGCCATAATAATTTTGGACATTGCCACAAATTACAGTATTTTGATTTTGATAAATAAAGCATTAGAAATACCCCTTATAAATAATCTTTTTATCACTATCCGGGAACAAGTGCGAATACAAATCAACGAAATAATCGTCTGTCATACTTGCTATGTAATCAACCACAATCTGATTAGGCTCGGTTTCTTCATAAGGTGTTTCATGAGTATAATGAGCCTTGTTCACATAATCAATGTGATGTGTAAAAATTGGTGATGACTTATTCTCATTTTTCAAATCTTCAAGCAATTTCTCATATATTTCTGCCATCATAGGCTTAATTACATCGTAATATTCACCAACAGTTTCCTGCTTGTAAATGAGTGAATAGTTGTCATTCTTTGCCTTTTTAAGTGCATCGAAATGCTCCTGGTCCATCTTGATGTATGGCTTTCCATAACTGTTTTCAACAATATTTACAATAAGGTTGTTTATGATTTCTGCGTTGTATGTGCCGATAATCCCATTGTCAAAATCGTGAGTATCAATAATCTTTGCGCGTTCCGCATCCTGACGGTCCTTGCCTAAATATGCGATAATGTCAGAAATTCGCATTACACAACCTTCAAGTGTGGCAGGAACTAACTTTTTAACATTAGATTTGTTAATGTAACAAGCCTCAATCTGTTTGTCAAATTCTTCAAAACTTTCAAGTGGTTTAGGGTAGTATTCGCATAACTCCATTTCACCATCGTGAGATGCAATTCCGTTGAGCGTCTGCAAACTGATGTTATATGGAAAAATCTTATCAAGTACTCGTACAGAGTGAACATTGTGGCTGAAATGTCTGCCTGTATGAGCATATAAAAGTTCATCAAGAAAGCTTTCACCGGCATGGCCAAATGGAGTGTGACCGATATCGTGACCGAGAGCTATCGCGTCAATCAAATCAAGGTTAAGGTTTAATGCCTTGCCGATAGTACGGGCAATTCTTGATACCAACTGCACATGCAAACTGCGTCTTGAAAGGTCATCATTTTTATAGAAAGAAAACACCTGAGTCTTGTCCGCATAACGGTTGTAATAAGGACAATGCATAATCTTGTCAATATCTCGAGCGAACGCAGGTCGGATAAGACTTGGTTTATCTCTATTAGCATTTCTGCGAATTGCGTTTTCGTCACTGAAGCTTAAATTCTCAAAAGTACCATTTACTCTGTCATTAAGAATTTTCTGCTCCATTTCAGTAGATAAGTTTTCATATTTAAGTTTGTTTCCAGACACAAAACCACCTCTTTCGACAATTATAACACAGAAGAAGGAGTTTTGATACTATATATATTAAACGAAAATACCTACCATTTTCGGTGCATATTAACTATGAAAAGAATATTTATAATGTACGTAAAATGGGACAGTGAATATGTTACTTTGATTGAGATACAGTCTGTAAAAATGTACACTTTAAATTCTTTAATAATTGAATATTTTAATTGCTCGTTCTATTATTAAGTTGAAAAGAGGTAATATAATGATAACTAAAACAGAAACGTTAAGATTTATTGAAAGTGTAAAAGAAAAGCTTGAGAAAGGTGATAAACTATTAAAAACACAAGCGCCCCAAATAGTGAAAAACATGATTAAATCGAGCAAAACTGCTGAAGAATTTTACCTTTGGTATGGTCAAGGCGGAGGGGTTATGGATAGCGGATTCAATGATATTGCATTCCGCGAAGATTGTTATGATTATTTAATAGAGCGTGAAATGCCTAAAGATAAAGCGTTCAAATTGACTGACATTATCCGTAAAGGACGATTCAATTTTCTAAAGGATACTACGGAATATGACAATTTTCTCGAAAAGACTTTCATAAACTGGGCAAAAGGTGTAAAATATCTTTCATACAGAGAACAATGTGTGGAGGTGTTCAGAGTGTTATTTAAAGATAATGAGGATATAAATCGTCGTAGTAAGCAAGAAGAACAACTTAAAAAACTTGCAGATATGATTAGAAATGGTGACTATCAAGAACAGTTGCTTCCTAAACCAAGATATCCATATGACCATAAGTTCGACCACAGCCATTGTGATTTCTCATCAGAAAGTTCTGAAAGAGTTACTGAAAAACGAATCTGCAGATGCTGGAATTTCTACAACAAGCCAAACCGTGATGACAAGTGCAGTTCTTGTCCGTTTCAGTTCAAGAAAAAGAATGTTGGTAGCATAAAAATTGTTGATTTTGAATATCCCACAAAATTTAATATCGCACACGTAGGTGGAATTGACTGGCTTTTAAAAGATGGTGACAAGATTTATGCAACAGAAGTCAAACCACCTAAAAGCACAGAAACATTGGTGCGTATGATTGCTGAAATTCTTACATACACAATTGATTCTGATTACAAACCTGCTATTTGCTTTTTCACTGGCAGTAAACAGTATCGTGATTATAATCAATACAAAGACAATGCTGATTTTCAATATATAATCAAGCAAACAGGAATCCGTGTGCTTTGTATAACATTCGATGAAGACAGTTTTGAAATACACGATATAGAAAAAGAAGCATCAATTCAGTCCACACCACAGTGTGCCAAAAATATGACACGTAATAAGGTGCTGGATTATGCTATAATGGAGAATGAAACTACAAACAATCCCAATATAGAGGCAGGGTTCAAAATACACGATAAAATCTACGGTAATTATGTTAAGAATAATTATTTTAACGCCTTTGTTGATGAAATGGAGAAAAAATATCCTATAGCACATCAAATGTATGGCGTAGCAGGTGGAAAAGAACTTGAAATAAGAAAAGTTGGCAAAAATGTTTATCCACCTAAAATGGCATCCTTTGGTTCATCAAGCAGAATGATTTTTAATCTTATGAAAGACACAAAAGGGTTCCTTTTTGAAAAGCAGTTGCCAACAACTGTTGGTGGGACTGCAAATCTTGACGGATTTATGGAAACTGACAGTAAATACATATTCGTTGAAGCAAAGTGCCGTGAGCCATATGGCGATAAAAATAATAAGTATGACCGAAAATATGAAAAGTTATATAATTACATTAGTAAGTCAGAAAAGACAAATGTGAGTTGTGATATTCAGGATATCAAGGGTAACACAAAAGAAATGAAAGTCACATTCAAAGTAAATGACAAACCAATTCATAACTTTGATATGAAACAAATGATTAGCCATTTGCTCGGTGTCGCAACTGGATTTTTAAATGGTATTTTTGAAATTAAAGATATTGAATTTATCTATTTGCTTTTCGACCCAACAGTTATTGATATTAAGGAAGAAAATGCAAAAAACAAGATTCACGAAATCTATAAAAACACTTGTGATGAGTGTAACGCAACGGACTTTAAAGCTCTTTTTGAGGTTATCGTGGACTATCTTAAAGCCTATAAGAAATGGAACAAGGATTTCAAAACAAGTGATTTAACGGATAGATTTACCTTCAGACTTTGTTCGCAGAAAAATATGAAAGTATAAGTGTATTTGGAGTGGTACAAATGAAAGCAAAACTCAAAATCGTAATTTCAATTTTATTGGTGGTGGTTATCGTGTCAGGGATATACGTGAGCAACATGTTCGGATTTTTCAATAGTGGTAACTATGGCGAGTATTCTCTCAAAAACACAGGTACTATTGAGAACAGTCCAATTAAAGACAAAACTGTTATATTCCTTGGTAGTTCTGTCACCTATGGTTACGGTTCAATGGGTGTAAGCTTTGCAGATTTTCTTGAAAAATCTAACGGAATTATAGCCATAAAAGAGGCTGTTTCAGGTACTACGCTTGTTGATGTTATAGACAATTCATATGTGTCCCGAATGAAGACTATCGACAAGAATATCAAGGCCGATGCGTTTGTTTGCCAACTCTCAACCAACGATGCTACAAAGGAAATGCCACTCGGTGAAATCAGCACAAGTTATGATATTAACGATTTTGACACACAAACTATCGCAGGTGCAATCGAGTACATAATCGCATACGCAAGGACAACCTAGGGTTGCCCTGTGGTGTTCTATACTCAAGCAAAATACGACAGCGACTACTATGCAAAAATGGTGGATTTACTTCTTATAATTCAGAAAAAATGGGATATAACTGTTATCGACTTCTGGAACGATGCAGAAATAAATAACATTACAGAAGAACAACGAAAAATCTATCTCATCGACCACATCCACCCAACCAAAGCAGGTTATAAAGAATGGTGGCTACCAGAATTCCAAGAGAGTTTGTATGAGGTAATTAAATGAGTATTGAAACCCAAATTACGATTATCCGCAGCAACAGAAAAACACTTTCAATCGAATTAAGGCCTAATGAAATTATTGCTCGTGCGCCTATTCGCATGAAAGAAAAAGAGATTTACAGATTCATCGAATCAAAGAAATCGTGGATTGATAAACATCTTACAAAACTCAATGAACGGCAGAAAGTTTTAAGCGACTTAAAGCTTTTCACACAAGAAGAAATAAAGCAATTTACAGCAAAAGCTAAACTTGATATTCCAAAGCGTGTTGAATTTTATGCAAAGAAAATCGGTGTTACTTACAACAAAATCACTATCAGATGTCAGCACACCCGTTGGGGTAGTTGCTCATCAAAAGGCAATCTGAATTTCAACTGTCTTTTAGTGTTGCTACCGGATGAAATTATTGATAGTATTGTGGTGCATGAGTTGTGCCACATAAAGCAAATGAACCATTCGGCACGATTCTATGCAGAGATTGATAAGGTCTTTCCAAACTATAAACAATGCCACTTGTGGCTAAAACAAAATGGTGGAATGTACTTAAATCGCATTCCAAAATAAGGAGAAAACTATGCCACTTAAAATTATTCGTCAGGATATTACGAAAATAGAATGTGATGCGATTGTGAATCCATCCAACACATATTTGTGTCCGGGTGGTGGGACAGATTTGTCTATTCACGAGGTTGCAGGCCCTGAATTATTGGAATACTGCGAAAAACTCGGTGGGTGCGATGTAGGAAAAGCAAAAATCACACCTGCATTCAAATTGCCTTGCAAGTATGTTATACATACAGTAGGACCGGTCTGGGAAGAATCCTCAAACCCTGAAGAAATACTTGTGTCCTGCTATAAAGAGTGCTTGAAACTTGCAAAAGAGAACAATTGCGAGACCATTGCACTTCCACTTATCGCATCGGGGACTTACGGATTCCCAAAGCAGTCCGTATTGAAGATTGCAACGAGTGTCATCAGCGATTTCCTTTTTGAGAATGAAATGCTCGTTTACCTTGTGGTGTATGATAAAAAGTCGTTTGAAATCAGCGAAAAACTGTTCTGTGATGTGGCATCATATATCGACGATACATATGTTGAACAGAACGATTTTGTGTGCAGTTCTCAATCAGTACCTTTGGTAGAGAACAGACGCAAAGAACCATTTTTTGGTCGCGCAAGACAACTGAAACCTTGTGCATCAATTCCAATGGATATTGATGAATGTTATAGCAAGGAAGCAACTCTAGAAGATATGCTCAAGCAGATGGACAAGGGCTTTGCAGACACACTTTTCTACTATATCGACAAGAAAGGCATCACAGATGTTGAGGCGTACAAGCTCTCAAATGTGAACAAAAAGACCTTCTCAAAAATCAAGTGTGACCCAAATTATAAACCAAGTAAATTAACTGCAATATCCTTCGCAATCGGTCTTAAACTTGACCTTGACGAAACAACTCATCTGCTCAAAACAGCAGGCTACAGCCTTTCAAATTGCAATAAATTTGATGTAATTATCCAGTACTTCATCGAAACAGGAAACTACAAAACTATTTTTGATGTGAACGAAGTACTGTACCAATTCGACCAACAATTGTTGGGGGTGTAATAGAATAAAAAGTATTTGGAGTGGAGAAATCTACTCCTTTACTTTTATTCTGTTGTACCACAAGGATTTGCTGACCTGTATTGCCTTCTTTAAGTAAATACGATAAGATAAATAGTTGTATTTGCATATAAATTATGTTACAATTGCAAAGAGGATGGTACTGATAATTCAATAGATATCATTCCGATAAAAACAAAAAATCCTAAAGGGTGATTGATTATGGCACAATCAGGTACTGAATTGTTTATCGCTACCGGCGGTACAAAAATGCAATTCATGATAAATAAAGAACAACAACTTAAATGTATATCAGATGAACTTACCACTCAAGGGAAAGTAATAGTCAACATTATTGAAGGTGAAATCAAAAGACCGCTTACTGGTTGGTGGCAAGAAATTAGAATTATCTGGAAAACTGCTGATGTTCAACCAACATACACGATAACTGCTCCTCCACCACAACCCCAAACACAACCCCAAACACAGCCCATCATCGAAAAAGTGTCCGTAACATCAGATAATTTTAATTCTATATTAGATAGAATTGATTTGTTTTTGGAAGATAAAGAATGGGATAAAGCCATTGCATATTGTGAATCAGCTTTGGATTTTGACCCTAAAAATGCAAATATTTATTTGAAATACCTTTTAGCCGATTGCAAATGCTCAACCTTTGAAGAGGTGTTAAATTCAAATCAATCCTTTGAAAATAATGCATATTATCAAAAAACTCTTCGTTTTGGTGATGAAAAGCTTGTAGAAACTTTAAAAAGTTATATTGAAAAGATAAATTTTAGAAACAAGCAAGCACAATTAAATGAAGTATATAATACCGCAAAAAGAAGGATGAACAACGCAACATTTGCTGAAGAGTTTCAGGCGACTGCGGAGATGTTTAAAAGAATAAGCGATTATCGTGATAGTAGTGCACTTGCTGAAGAATGTATAGTTAAAGCAAATGATTTTATTCTATTAAGGGCAAAAAATACAGTAAAAAATGAGACAAGTGCTAACTATGCGGCGGCAATTAAACTTTTGAAAGAAATTCCTGATTGGAAAGATTCACAAGAATTAATTGCTTTATATGAAAAAAGATATACTATAGTCAAAAAGCAAGAAGATGGAAAGACAAGAACGCATAGAACGCGAAAAGCGAGAAGAACAAGCGCGTATAGAACGCGAAAAGCGAGAAGAACAAGAGCGTATAGAAAAAGAAAAGAAAAAGAAAAAAAGAAAGATAATTGCAATAAGCATACCATCAGTTATTGCTTTGATTACAGCAATTGCTTTACTTTTTGTTACTGTAATTATTCCAAAAGCAAAATTCAAAAATATAGTAGCAATTTCAGCGGGTGGTGCCCATACAGTAGGACTTAAATCTGATGGTACTGTCGTTGCTGTTGGATGGCTTTTTGACGGACGATGTGATGCTAGTGCTTGGGCAGAAATTGTTGCAATTTCAGCAGGTAATTATCATACGGTCGGATTGAAATCAGATGGAACAGTTGTTGCTACTGGTGACAACTATCATGGTCAACGTAATGTAAATGGATGGACCGATATTGTAGAAGTTTCTGCTAGTTCTCATACAGTAGGACTAAAATCTAATGGTACTGTTGTTGCTGTTGGATTGAACGAAGATGGTCAATGTGATGTAGATGATTGGATGGATATAGTAGCAATTTCAGCAGGTGGTTATCATACGGTTGGATTGAAATCAGATGGAACAGTTGTTGCGGTTGGTTGGAATAGATATGGCGAATGTGACACAAATGAATGGAATGACATAGTAGCAATTTCAGCAGGTGATTATCATACGGTTGGATTGAAGTCTGATGGCACAGTTGTTGCTGTTGGTTTAAATGAAGATGGTCAATGTGATGTAAGTGATTGGACTGATATTATATCAGTTGCTGCGTGTGGTTCCCATACGGTAGGACTTAAGTTAGATGGAACAGTTGCTGCTGTTGGTTTTAATGGCTATGGTCAATGCCTTGTAGGTGGTAAAAAATAGTATGAATTTGAATGATGTGCATTTACATCTGTGTGAATAAATATTTTAATTAATTAGTTTTAGGTGATTTTATGTCT